>JACPFH010000629.1 GCA_016183075.1 Deltaproteobacteria bacterium
CCCCGTACTTTCCCTGAGACCTGTCGTTAGCTGCGCCTCGACCTTCCGGCTATTTTCCCCTACAAAAGAGGAGGTCATCGCCTTCCTGGAGGAAGTCAAGGAGACGGTGCTTGCCGGGCCTCAAAATTCTCCTGGATGAGTGCATTGATCGGCGGCCGGCACGGGAGATTTCCGGCCACCTGGTCAAAGCAGCCCCTGGAATGGGCTGGGCGGTTTTGGTCCTTCACGGTCGCACCAACCGGCTCCAGGACTGAGTGGTCCTAGTTCCGAAAATCCTAAACGCTCTGACTAACCCCCAAAAAGGAAAAGCCGTCGCCATCCGCTGGTAACGCGGCGCGGAATTAGCCGGCAGCGCGCGAGCGGGCTTTAACACGGTAGGTGCCTTGGTTGGTTCCAACCCGGCGATAGGCGGGAGTCTTTATCCCCGGACGTTCAACAGCCCGACGGTCTCGGAATCATACGAGATTCTCCCCCAGCCGACAGGGCGTCAAGACACTTGCAATAACGCTTGCTCAACTGCAGGTGGAAAATCCACGAACACGAAGTAGGTGGCAGGATACAAATAATCCTCACCCTCGTTGTCGACGACTCGGATATACTGCGATTTGGCAGCACTCTCGTCCGGCAACACTTCGTAGATCCGGCGCGGCGTCAGCAAATCAGGATCGTCGGTCCGAATGCAAATCGCAAATTGCCGTTTGGGTTTAGGTCGGGTTGGCATCGCCGTCAATCCGAGTTTCTGGAAACCGGGAACTTTGAACTAGAGGCTGCGAAGCCTGCTGGCGATCAGTCCAGTTGCGACCAGTCCTTGAACTCTTCCAGACCCAGCTTTTTCAACGTGTCCATGAACGGCCTGCCGGATTTCTCATGCCGGCCGGAGAGACGGTAATATTCATAGACCATATCGGGCAGCCATTTGGCGATGGTGAAGCCTTTGTACTTGCCGTCGGGCACCGGCTCTAGAAATCTCGGTCCCACGTTTTGCCAGTCATGTTCCGCGATCCAGCCTCTCTGTGTTCCGAAGATGCTTTGCAGGACCATGCTTCGATGGCCCGCCACCAACCCTTCGTCGAGGTTAAAGTTCCAGCCGGTGGTTGCGTTGAGAGAGTCCACGATGCTGTTGAGACCGTCAGGCTTGAGATGCATCTGAGCGAACCAGCAGCCGCCGGTGAGACCGCAGAACTGCCGGTACTGTTCCGACAGTACGTTTGACCACGGCCAACCGGCCGGATCGTCTCGATCCAGAGGGCCCCATTTCTCGCGGTATTTGAGATCGGGAGGCGGACTGGCCGTGCCGCCGCCTTGCGGCTTCATGCCGCCGCTGGCCACAAGCTCGCGCAGCATCTGGCCGAAGTGAGGCCGCCAGTCGTGCATCGCCGGCGTTCCCTTCTTGGTGTGAACTGTCCATTTAGGAGCGTCGCCGCCGATCGCCTCGGCCACCTCGACCGGACCTTCGGCGAGAAGATTGCCCCACTTTCCCTCCCGGCGCGCGGCCATGTCCAGAAGCCGGTCGATCGCTTCCACATTGCCCCACTCCAAGCGGAGCCCTTCGGTTTGCTCAGGGCCGAGGAGGCCCTTCTCCCAGGCTTCGAACATTACACCGGCGCCGAAGGCGAAATGGCTGCACTCGATGCCGAGGTCGTTGATCCGCTCCGCGAGGTAGAGGGTCGCGTTCCCTTTTACGCCCAGGTTCCAAAAGGTGTCCATCCATTCGGCGCCCCCGTTGAAGTGGCCGATTTTCCCCAGATAGGGCCCTTCGCCGATCTCCACGTCCCAGGGGCAGAGGCGGGCACATTGGAAGCACGGTCTCTGCACGATGCGGTTCTGATCGAAGCCGCGGTTGTGATCGCCGATAAGCGTGCTGCGAAAGTTCAAATTGGGAAGCGCCTCCAGATGCTTGGCGTGGCCCACGCCCCTTCTGTCCTCTACTGAATAGACCTGCAGCGTGTTGCGCCAGCGCAGACCGGCGTCGATGAGCTTCTCCCGGTCATGAATTCTTGGATGCTCCGCGCCGTAGACCACAATCGCCTTGAGTTTTTTCGAGCCGAAAACCGCGCCGCCGCTGTGGGCTGCGTTGTGGTTGTAGTCGTTGCAGAGCATCGCGCCGTGCACGAGATTCTCTCCCGCAGGCCCGATGGACATTACCTTCGCATCTTTGATTCCGACCTCTTCCCTCAGCAGGTCTTCCGTCTCCCGTGCGCCTTTGCCCCATACCCGGCTGGCATCGCGAATCTCGGCTTTGCCTTGATTGATGAAAAGGTAACTCGGCTTGGAAGCCGCACCCTCGACGATGATCCCGTCATAGCCCGCGGCCTTGAGATAAACCGCCCAGAAGCCGCTGGTCGCGCCCCGGCCCAGAGAGTAATTCGTCAGCGGGCTCAAATAGACGGCTGTCACCTTCGTTCCGCCGGGAGTAAAACCCGTCCCCGTGATCGGGCCGGTCATCATCACGACCTTGTTTTCCGGACCGTAAGGTTTTGCGTCCAGGGGAAGCTCCTTGAGGAGAATGTACGTGGCCAGAGCCTGGCCGCCGATGAATTTCCACAGCAGCGGCTCTTCGGGAAGATTTTCGTCCTTCATGGATCCTCTGGTGAGATTCACGCGCAGGATCCTGCCCATGTACCCGCCAGGCAAGCGCGTCCCGCGCTTTTGGGGAAAAAGCTCAGAAGCAGTCGTCATAAAAACTCCTTAAAACTCCTTTTTAAGCCGCTTCTCTCCACGGCCAGTAGCGATAGACCAGGCGCTTGGGATGAATGATGGCCAGATAAAGCGCCCGAATCTTGCCGCCGAATCCACAGCGCAGGGTAAAGAGATCTTTGACCATGAGGCTGAAAGGAATCCTGTGCCTGGGATACTTCTCCGGTCCTACGGGGCGCACGCCATAGTCCCCTTTCTTCGCCTTTAGAACATAGAGGAGCTGTGTCCCCCCTGCTTCCTTATCGCCGTATAGATAGGCCCCGTTCTCCTGCGCGCCCTTTCCGGCCTTTGCCGAAATAGCTTCCGCCAAACCAAAGTCGAGCGCTCCCACCGGACAGGCCTGGACGCAGAACGGAGTCTTATCCTCGCTGATCCGGTCGCTGCACATTGTACACTTGGCTGCCTTGTAGGTGATGTCGTTCTTTGAGATCACGCCCCAGGGACATGCATAGATACAATACTCGCAGCCGATGCAAACCTCCTGGTTGATGACAACCGGACCCTCCTCGTACTTGGTGATTGCCTCCACCGGGCATACTGCGGCGCACATCGGGAACTCGCAGTGCATGCAGCTATTTCGCGCCCACAGGGGCGAGAGCCCCTCAAGTACCGGCGGCTCCATCGTAATCCAATTGGTGCTCGACAGCTCGTAGACGGTTGTCCGTGGGTGATCGTTCCAGTCCTTGCACGCATGAACGCATTGGCGGCAGCCGATACACTTGGAAGCGTCGAAAAGAATCGTTCTCGGCTTGCCGTCGAGCAGCCTGCCGCTCGGAATCAAGCTCCCGTATTTTTCACTCATAGGGGTCACTCCGTGTTAGGGCCTTAAGGAGGGCGACGCCAGCGCACCGCTTATATCAACCTATCTGAGGAGGTGTCAAGGCATTTGGGGCTCCCTTCGCTCCACGGCCTCCTGCAACGACCCTTCCGGGACTTGCTTGGGAAGCTCCCTCGGAGAACCGCTTCAGCCTGAGGCTGATCCGCCTCCGGCGGACGTGGCTGCGGCCAGGGGACTGGCTCGCTTGCGTGCCTGTCACCGTCACTGGGCTCCCTCGGGGAGCGCGCTCTCGGCTGCGGCCGATAGGTTTGTGCCATGAGTCGTGC
>JACPFH010000630.1 GCA_016183075.1 Deltaproteobacteria bacterium
CGGTCGATCAAATCTGCCGCAGCCTTGTAGGTTTCGAACTTCATTTTCGGATAAGGCGACGTGTAGCCGTTAAGGAGCCGCTCGATCCGGTGGGGCCGGCTGAAGAACTCCCGATTGGCCCAGCGGCACAGCTCCCCCAGCTCTTTGCGTGAGAGATAGCGGGTCGGCATGATGCTGTGAACCGCGTCCCAATTTTCCAGGTCCAGGCTCTCGATGCGGTTCTCTTTCATCGCCCGGTGCCAAACCGGCGATCCGGGCATGGGCGTAAGGAGCATCAGGACGCCGGTGTCGGGGTCGATTTCGTCAACCACACGAAAACGGTTTTTTATTTTTTCCGCATCGTCCTCCCAAAAGCCGCACATGTAGGTTCCTACCGTCGAGATGTCATTGCGCCTGAGCAAGCGCACGAGATCCTTTAAATCGTCAACCGTGTAGCGCTCCTCGCTCTTGTGAATCTGCGCCAGCTCTTCGTCCGTGCCCACCTCGATGCCGAAAAGGATCTGGTAGCAACCGGCCCTTTTCATCCTGGGGATGAGATCGGCATCACGGATCAGATTTCGCGCCCTGGTCATGAAAAACCATTCCAAGTCAAGGTCTCGCTTCTCCAGCTCATCGAGAAGATCGGTCATTTTCTTTCGCTCGGAGCCAAAGTCGTCATCCAGAAAGTTGAGGGCTTTGACTCCGTAGCTCTTGTTGAGGATCTCCATCTCGTCGGCGACCAATTTGCCGCTACGGGTCCGGTGAATGAAAAAATCGCTACGCCGCCTGGGATCTATGAATCCCCACTCGTAGCAGAAACTGCATGCCCCCTCACAACCCCGGCTCGTTACGGCTTCATTGAAATGCTCAATCCTTGAGAATCCGATGTACTTGTCCATCGGGAAAAGGTCATAGGCCGGCATGGGAAGGTCGTCGAGGTTCGAGATAAGGGGGCGGGGGTGAGTCAGGAAAACCTTTGAATTTGCCTGGTATGCGAGCCCGGGGACTTCCTTGAGGCGGGGCTTTTCCTTTTTGAGTTCGTCAAGCAGCCCGACCAGCGTCGGTTCGGTCTCACCGAGGAGAATATAGTCGATCTGCGGGGCCAGGGTGAGTAGATCTCGTGACATTGGCGGCACCCCCAGGCCGCCCAGGATCGTTATGAGGTCGGGAAAATTCTCTTTCAAGGCAGCCATAGCCTCAATGTATCGGACGATCGGGGTTGCGCCCCCATCGGTGATCAGCCGGGTGCCGAGAAAGACGGCATCAGGTGATTCTTCCCGAATGCGTTCCATCATCCCGTTTTCGTCAAGCTCCAGCGCCCGGCAGTCGAGGACGGCGACGTCTGCGGCTCTTTTTTCGCGAATATAGGCAGCGGCCTGAGCGTGCAGGGGGTTGGCTGCAATGTGCCTGGCTCCCCATCGAACCCAATTGCCCATGACCGGCGTCAAAAACAGTAGTTTCATGCTCCCGGCTCCTTTGTTCGAAGTTTGCATCCAAAATTTACGGGCTTCGCGGCTCCCTTCGCTCCACGGGACTACGCCACGCGACCCACCGGGCCTGCGCTCGGACGCAAATTTCGAGCCAAAGGCTTCCCACAAGGGGTCGGGAGTCCTGGCCGAAAGACTCCCGACCCGGTCCCGCTCCATCAAGCGTCTCTCAGAGCCGATGTTCTCAGACAGCATTTTTTGTATTTTCGACCGCTGCCGCACGGGCAGGGGTCGTTGCGACCTGCCGAGGGCGCCGCTTTGGCCTCCTGCACCCGCATTTGCAGCATTATGTGCTCCAGGGGCTCGCCGGTGTGCCACAGCTCGGCGATCCGTAAGAGATACGGGCGGCTGTGAGTGAAGAACTTCTTGAAGCCCGCGCACAGATAATTCAACCCCGGTTCTCCGTCCGGAGTTTTCAGGAAGCGGTCTTTGGGACACCCGCCGTTACACATGGACAGAACCTCACACTCCAGACAATAGCGAGGCAGCTTCGACCGTTTTGCGTTTCCGAAATCTCTGAGCGCGGGGCTCTCCAGCATTTCCACCAGGGTGGTGTTGTGGAGGTTCCCCAGGTAGTGTTGTCGATCCACGAAGTGGTCGCAGGCGTAGAAGTCGCCGTTGTGTTCGAGCACCGTGACATCGCCGCAGGTCTCGCGAAAGATACAGAGCGCATGATCGAGCCCGCAGGCCGCCTTGAGCGCTTCGTCGAAGGTTTGGATGACGATGCGCCCGATATCCTGGCGCACCCACTCATCGAAGACGGTTGAGAGAAACGACCCGTAAGCCTCGGCGCGAACCGTGTGGCGGCTGGCTTCCCGCCCCGCATTACCTGTCGGCTCGACGACGGGGAGAAACTGGAGATGCTCGACCCCGATCTCCTTAAAAAACCGGTAGAGCTGAATGGGGTAACGGACGTTGTGATCGTTTAATACGCAGAGGATGTCGCACGCTACGTGATACTTGCGCAGGAGCTTGTAGGCGTGCATCACCTGCTTATGCGTGGGCTGGCCGCCTTTGGTGACGCGGTAGTGGTCGTGAAACTCCCGCGGGCCATCGAGGCTGAGACCGACGTAAAATCCCTCCGCGGCGAAGAAGCTCGACCATGCCTCGTCGATGAGCGTGCCGTTGGTCTGGATGCCGTTGATGATGCGGCGTGCGGCGGGCTGGTGTTTTTTTTGCAGCGCGACGATCTTGCGAAAGTAGTCCAGGCCTAACAGCGTGGGCTCGCCCCCATGCCAGGAAAAGGCGATCAGCGGCTTCGGCGAAGCTTCGATGGTCTGGACGATGTAGCGCTCCAGCAGGCCCTCGTCCATGCGCAAAGGGTCGCCTTTGGGATAGAGATCGCTCTTCTTGAGGTAGTAGCAGTAGCCGCAATC
>JACPFH010000631.1 GCA_016183075.1 Deltaproteobacteria bacterium
GTCTCGGCGAGTGCATCGGCACCAATAACCTCTTCTCGGTGGATATGGGCGGCACAAGCTTCGATGTGTGCCTGATTCAGAACGGCCTCATCCCCACCACGGACTTCAATTGGGTCGGTGACGAATTGGTAGCCACAAAAATGGTCGACGTGGCAAGCATCGGCGCGGGCGGCGGAAGCATTGCGTGGATCGACTCGCTGGGACTCTTGCGGGTCGGGCCGCAGAGCGCGGGGGCCGATCCGGGCCCCGCATGCTATGGCAAGGGTGGAACGCGCCCCACCGTCTCAGACGCCGACTTGGTGCTGGGCTACCTCCCGGCTGACTATTTTCTGGGGGGAGAGATCCCTCTCAGGCGTGAGCTGGCCGAGGAGGCAATCCGGTCGGTGGCTGAGCCCCTGGGCCTCGATGTCCCGGCTGCGGCCAAAGCGATCTTCACCACCGTGAATTCATTGATGGCCGACGGGATGATCGAGATTACGACCAAGCGCGGCTATGATGTCCGCGACTTTGCGCTCATCGTCGGCGGCGGCGCGGGGCCGGTTCACGGCGCTCACCTCGCCGAGCTACTGGAGATTCCCACCGTGGTGATCCCGCGCTATGCCGCCACTTACAGCGCCTTCGGAATGCTCAACATGGAGGTCGGGAGGGTCTTCAGCCGGTCAATCGTGAGCCGCATGAAGCTTCTCGATCTCCCCCGCCTCAACGAGCTTTTCTCGGAGATGGAAGCAGAGGCCCACCGAGCACTGAGTGAGATCGGCGTCTCTACCGCAGAGGTCGTCCGGCGGCGCTCGATCGAGATGCGCTACATCGGCCAGTTCCATGAGGTTGAGGTGACCGATGTGCCGGAGGGAAAAATCGGGGCCGAAGAGCTGCAGGCGACCATTACGGCGTTCCATCGCCGCCACAGGGACCTCTACACGTTCCATATGCCCGACCGCGAGGTAGAGTTCCTCAATGCGCGCCTCAAGGCCACCGCGCGCCGCGACCCGCTGAAGCTCGCCGAAGTTCCTGAGGCTGGAGGCCCGGTGAGCCAGGCTCTGAAGCGCAGCCGCCCCGTACTGTGGGGTGGGGGAAACGCATACGTAGAGACGCCCGTTTACGATGGTGATCGTCTCGGGGCAGGGCACGTCGTCGATGGGCCGGCCGTCGTTGAGGAGAAAACCACGACCGTGGTGATTCCCGCCGCCTACCGCTGCCGCGTGGACGGCGTGAGAAATTACATTCTGTCTCGGAGGTAAGTTTCATGGGCGCAGTTCGCATCGACCCTATCACGCTGGCCACCGTATGGCACTCCTTTCAGAGCATCTGCAAAGAGATGCTCCACGTGATCGATCGCACCTCCCAGAACTATCTGATCGCCCAGCTCCATGACGTCTCCATCGGCATCTGGGATGCCAAGGCGCGTACGGTAGCCATCCCCATCGGGCTCTCGGTGCAATACTTCGGCGGAAAGCTCGCGATACAGTACGTGCTCGACAAGTTTAAGGGGAACCTGAATCCGGGGGATGTCATTCTCGTCAACGACCCGTACAAGGGCTACTGCTGCCATCTTCCCGACTGGGGCTTTTACCGGCCGATCTTCTACAAGGGTGAGTTGTTGTTCATAACGCTGTGCCGCGCCCACCAGATGGACACCGGCGGGTCCTATCCCGGCGGCTACTTCCCCAATGCCTACGACATCCACGCCGAGGGGTTCTGCATTCCCGGGATCAAAGTGATGGAGGGCGATCGAGAGCGCGAGGACATGATGGAGCTGATCCTTAACAACGTGCGTTGGCCCGAGGGGGTCAGGATCGACAACTACGCCCAGATCGCCGCCACGAAACTCTGCGAGCAGCGGATCACCGCGCTGCTGGATAAGTACGGCAAGGATTCCGTGCTCGAATGCGTCGACGCAATGATGGAGCGCACCGAGCGGGCGGTGCGGGCGACGATCGCAAAAATCCCCGACGGGACTTACTACGGCGAAGCCGCTACGGATGACGACGGCACGGTGCTCGATGAGCCGGTCTGGGTGCGCTGCGAGATCACCGTAAAGGGCGATTCCCTCGCGGTGGACTTCTCCAAGAGCGACAAACAACGAAAAGGGTTCGTAAATTGCGTTTACAACACCACCTACAGTGGCGCCCTCTTCGCTCTGTGTATGTTCATGGATCCCGAGCTCGGGGAATTCCACAACGAGGGGAGCTTGCGCCCGGTCAGCGTATACGCTCCGCCGGGATCGGCGCTCAATGCCCAGTATCCCGCCACGGTGGGCGCCTCCCCGGTGAGTCTTGGGACGCAGATCACGCAGTCGATCATCGACGCCATGTCCAAGGCGATGCCCGAGCGAGCCATCGCCTGCTGGGGGATGCGCCATGGCCACTACATCTTCGGCCACGACCCGCGCACCAACGAACGGTACGGGGTTACTACTTTCGATATGGATGGCGGGACCGGAGCGGTCAGAGGATTCGATGGTTTCGACGGTTCTTGCTCGCTGGGCTCGCTGGGAACGGTGGCCAAGGGGAACGCCGAGGAGCTGGAGATGCGCTTCCCATGGCGGATCGTGCGCTGGGAGTTCGCCACGGATACGGCCGGCAGCGGCACGTGGCGCGGCGGGTCGGGGCTCCATTGGGAGGTCGAGAATGTGGGCAGGGAGGCGGGTATCGCTACCGGCAGCTCGGACGGGGAGATCGTGCGCGGTCCCGGCGCCCTCGGTGGCGAGCCGACGCCGAACTCCAGGGCCTATTTGATTCGCGGCGCCGACAAGAGCACGATCCGCGGGCACCGGCTCTACCAGCTCAAGCCCGGAGACGTGATTGTGAAGCTGACCGGCGGCGGCGCGGGAGTCGGCAAGCCGGAAGAGCGCGATCCTCGCGCCGTTCAATGGGATGTGATCGAGGGGTATGTGAGCCTGGAAAAGGCCCGTCTAGTCTACAAGGTCGCGCTCGATCCCGTAACGTCGGAGCTTCTCGAGGAAGAAACCAAAAGGCTGAGAGGCTAACGCAAATTGTCGGGGAACAACGCGCCACGAACGACTATGCCCGGCGACCGTGTTCGGGTCTCAGGCAGGGCAACCCCCTGCGCACATAGGACAGCAGTTCGTGCTACTTTTTGGCCGACCAGAGCTGGTCGAAAAAGCCGCTTCTCTCCATCTCGTCGAGAAAACGGGAATCAATGAGCTCCTGGGCCTTTACTTTTTTGGCCCGCGCATCAGCCGGCGCGATTTCATCGAGGATCGCCTGAAGTGCATCGGTCCTGATAACCAACCTCGGCTCCAACGCCTTGATTTCCGCGTTGTAGCTCGCTTCCAGGATCTTTCGGTCCTCGAGGCGCAAATGCTTCCCCAGCACCTTGTAGGTGAACTCTTTATCCGTGTGCAAAATCTTCGCCGATTCGGCCATCGCGCGCATAAACCGGCCTACGACTTGCGAGCGCTTTGCGATCAGGGAACGGCGGGTATTAAACGTTGTGGCCGCATAAGGAATGCGGAGATCGGGACCGTAGACAACGTAGTGATAGCCGAGCCCGATCGCCTGGGCGTCCGTCGGCGACGTCAATATGCCAGCATCAATGCCGCCGGACACCAGCGCCGCGAGCGTTTCTGGCGCCCCGCCGGTCTGGAGGAAAGCGACGTCCCGTGCGCCATCAAGACCAAAATGGCGAAGGGCTTGAACGGCAAAGTAGTGGGGGTTGCTTCCGATTCGCGTCACGCCGATCTTCCTCCCCTTCAGGTTCTCTGGCTTCTTGATCTCCGGTTTGGCTAAGATGCTGTGGGTGAGGATGTTTTTTATGCCCCCGATAAAAGCAAGATCCCTATTTCCCTGAACAAACGCCCGAGATATCCCCAAACCACCTTGTATCGTCACCTCGCTGTCCCCAGCCAGGATCGCCGCAACCGCAGGCGTGCCAGCCACGACAAAAACGAGCTGAAAATCCAAGTCGTACTTCTTGAAAAGGCCAGCCTCCTGAGCGATCCACGGCATGGATTGCGACATTACCCGAGCAGAATAGACGCCGATCAGCTTGTCGGCCGCTCCGGCCCCGGAACGAGCGACCACAGCGGCAAAAAAAACACACAGAGCCATGATCCAGATATAATTCTTCACTGATCGCGTCCGCATGACCACCCTCCTTACTGTCGTTTGGCCGACCAGAGCTGGTCGAGAAAGCCGCTTTTCTCCATCTCGTCGAGATAACGAGTATCAACGATCTCCTGGGGCTTTATTTTCTTGGCCCGCGGGTCAATCTCCCCGACTTCGTCGAGAATAGCCTGAAGCGCTTCGGGCTTGATCACCAATCTGGGCTCCAGAGCTTTGATCTCCGCATTGTAACCGGCGTCCAGGATCTTCCTGTCGGTAAGGCGCAACTGCTTCCCTAGAACCTTATAAGTGAACTCCTTATCCGCGTGCAAAATTTTCGCCGCTTCCGCCATAACCCGCATAAAGCGGCCTAAGACCTGTGGACGGTTCGTGATTTTAGACCGGCGTGTCACTATGGTTGTGGCTGCATAAGGGATACGCAGGTCAGGACCGTAGACAACATAGTGATACCCCAGCCCAATCGCCTGGGCATCCGTTGGCGAAGTCAGTACCGCGGCATCAATCCCTTCGGAAACCAGTGCGGCAAGAGTCTCAGGCGCCCCACCGGTCTGGATGAAGGCGACATCTCGGGTTTCAAGACCAAAATGGCGAAGGGCTTGAACGGCAAAGTAGTGGGGGTTGCTGCCGATTCGAGTGACGCCGATCCTTTTCCCCTTCAGGTTCTCGGGCTTCTTGATCTCCGGCTTGGCCAAAATGCTATGTGTCAGTATATTTTTTATAGACCCTATGAACACAAGATCTCTGTTTCCCTGAACAAAGGGTCGTATGATGGACACCCCTCCCACCAGCATGACCTCGGTATCGCCGGCAAGTACCGCGGCGGCCGCGGGCGGACCGCCTGCTACGTAAACGAGCTGGAGATCCAGGTCGTACTTCTTGAAGAGACCCGCTTCTTGCGCGATCCAGGGCATAGATTGCGACATCACCCGCGCAGAGTAGAGGCCAACCAGCTTGTCCGCCGCCATTCCCTCGGAATGAACAAACAGAACGGAGATAGCCAGGATGCAGATAGGATGCTTCACCGATCGTGCCCGCATAACCAGCCTCCTTGACTCCCTATCAGCGATATTCACAGCCAACCGAGAGGTCACCACAAGCGTTCTAAGCGCGAAACTATCCGACGCTGACGCGCCGTGTCAAACTGAATTCTGCCTGCCGGCCCGGAGCCACGAGACAAGACAGAAGCCCTCGTAAGTTGACACAATATCCCGCCATCGGATAGTGTCGGGACCAAACAGAGCGTGCAACGATGATGGTGGATCTTTATGCGCAAAGCGGACGCTCAAATGATGTTCACGAAGTGAGCGAGCCGCGCTCCCAAGACAGAAGGAATGCCAGGCTTTTTGGAAGGCTTCACACCACACAGAAAAGAAGACGCTGAGAAATACCTCAAGCTCCGCTGGTGGGCCGGTCTCACGCTCGGCGACATCCTCGACAAGGCTGCCGATGTTTACCCTGACCATGAAGCCTTGGTCGATGGTCCTAATCGCCTGACGTACTCCCAAGTCAGAGAAAAAGCCAACCGGTTGGCCGTCGGCATGATGAAACTCGGCATGGAGCCTCAGGAGCGGGTTTTGCTGCAACTGCCCAACTGGAACGAGTTTGCCTACGCGTATTTCGCCGTGCAAAAGATCGGCGCGATCACGGTTCCCTTGATTGATCGATACCGCCAGTACGAGATCAACCATCTTTGCAAACTGACCGGGGCCACCTCATGGATTGTCCCTCAAAGATTCCACAAGATCGACTATCTGCCCGTTATAGAAGATGTGGTGCGGGAAAACCCTCGACTCCGCCGCGTCATCCTCGCGCGCGCAGCGGCCGATCAGAAATACCTTAGCCTTGAGGGTCTCACGGATAATGCCGGCCCGATGGGGGACCAACATCGCCTTCTTGCCCAAAGGAGACCCGATCCCGCGCAGGTTGCACATATGGGGCCTACCGGCGGCACGACCGGACTGCCCAAGGTCGCCGCGCGCACCCACAATGATCTCATCTGCAACGTAGAGTACGCCTCTCTGGCCTGGGAGCTAGGGCACCATGATGTCTGTCTTCTCGCCGGCCCCATGGGACATGACCTTACTCTGACAAAAGGACTGTGCGGAGCGGTCTTCACTTACGGAAAATCTGTGCTGCTGGATAGCGCAGAGCCAGAAGCCGTCTGCGAGGCTATCGAACGTGAAAGAGTTACCGCCGTCGTGTGGGTCCCCACGTTGGCGCGCAGGTTGGCTCAATTCGAACGTCTGAAGGACTATGACCTGCGCTCGCTAAGAAAAATGCACTGCGGTGGCGGGACGAGCGCGCCTGATGTAATCAAGGATGTCATGGAGAAACTCGGGTGTCATTATTTCAACGCCTACGGCGGAACAGAAGGCCAGAGCACCATGACTCGGATAACCGATGACCTCGAAACCACATGCCGCACCGCAGGCAGGCCGACCTGCCCTTACGACACCTACAAGGTGGTCGACCCCGATGGAAACGTCCTGCCAACAAACACGCCCGGAGAACTCCTCGTCAAAGGTCCCGGTGTCTTCTCAGGCTACTACCGAGCGGCGGAGGAAAACGAAAAGGCATTTGACCAGGAAGGCTTTTTCCGGACCGGGGACATAGCCAGGATCGACGCCTGCGGGAATATCGTCCTCACGGGCCGGATAAGGGAAATGATCAACCGCGGCGGGGAAAGCATCAGCGCTACGGAGATCGAGAGGCTCATCCTCCGTCACAGGGATGTAGACATGGCAGCCGTCGTTCCCATGCCGGACCCGGCAATGGGGGAACGAGTTTGCGCGTATATCAAACCCAAACCGGGAGCCACGCTCACTTTCGCGGGGATTATCTCTTTCCTCAAGGATCAAGGGGCCTCTGTCTTACAGCTTCCGGAGAGGATCGAATTCGTCGATTCCATGCCCCTCACCAAATCAGACAAGATCGATAAGCGGACTTTAATTGAGGATATTACGCAAAAGCTGCGCATGAACCGCTGAGTGCCAGCACGTGCCTGTAAAAGACGCTGTCATATGGCGTTCATATCTTGCTCAACCTGACTTTCACGCAGGCGTCCATCAGGCCCACCATCGGGTCTATTTGGGAGAGACGATAAGGCACGAGCGAATTGAAATGAGCGCCACGGTGTCGCGCCGTTGGCCGTCCCTGGGCCCAGTGGCCGAAGGAAGAGGCTATGCCAATCACCGCAGGATGGACACACTGGGATAGCTTGGCGATCCCCTTGACGCTAGCACCCGTGGCCGTCTCCACCGTAACCTCGTCCCCATCAACTATGCCCTTTCGGGCAGCCGTCTCTGCGTTGATGAGAAATTTGTAGGCATTGGGGTGACGGCTGGCCAACTCGGCAAGCCACGGGTTGTCCTGCGTCATCGTGTAGCCATGGAAGGCCAGCTTGTAGTTAACACCGATAAGGTCAAAGTCCGGGTAGGGCTGCTGCTGTGCAGCGCAAGGATGCCAGCACGGCAACGCCTGAAAGCCCCTCGTGTCCACCGCCAGCCCCGCCTCCGTCGCCATGGTGCCCAATTGCCGGCCTGCTTCAAGTAAAAACTCCAGGTAAATATGAACCCGGGGCAACTTCCTCAGGGCCCTGGGAAACCTCTCCGCGAGCGTCCTGGGATAAGCCACCAGACCCTCTTCGCGAAGCCGCTCGAGCCCATACGCAGCCCCGAGCGTCGATTTTATGTGGCGGTCAACGATCTCTTCCAGCGAATACCTTCGGTTAGCTTCCAACCGATAGGCTTCCTTCAGATTGAGGCCGGCGTTTATGCGCGACGTAAATCGGTCTAGCATCCCGAGCCGCTCGGCCAGAGCGAAGTAGATCTCGGCCGGATGTTTCCCGCCATTCTCCGCCGGGAGCGTCGGTTGGCGCAGCGTGAAATACCACTGGTCGCCACTAATCCATCCGCGCATCGAGTTCATCGGGAAGTCAAGCCTTTGCAGCGAATGGAGCACAGGAAGAAAAACGA
>JACPFH010000632.1:0-2196 GCA_016183075.1 Deltaproteobacteria bacterium
ATCGACGCCCTCAACAGCGTCTTTAGCACGGCCGCGGAAGAGGTCGACTACGCCAGGCGCGTGATCCAGGCTTACGAAGAAGCGGTGGCGCGGGGCGATGGCTCGATCTCATTCGGGGGTCAATTGATCGACCGGCCAATCGTGGAGCGCGCCAGACGGACTTTGGAGCTAGCGCAACAGTTGGGGGTTCAAGGAGGACAATCGTCGTAAGAAGCAACTCTTGGGCAAAAAATTGTGTCGCTAATGCGAAAGGAGGCGTGACATGAAACGCGTTTTCCCAGTGGTGGTTTTGCTGGTCCTTTGCGTGTTATCCGGCTCTTTGGCTCAGGCCTTGGAAGCGACCAAGCTTGCCGATAGGGTTTACGGGATAAAAGGTCCCAAAGAGGCTTTTAACACTGCCTTCGTCGTGGGTGATCGCGGCGTTTTTGTCTTTGGATGCGACCTCCCTACTTACGATGAACGGCTCCAAGTGATCCGCAGCGTGGCCGGCAACAAGGCCATCCGCTTTGTGGGGAACGGGCATTATGCGTTTGATGATTCGGGCTGCAATCATCTCTTTGCGGAGCAGGGCGCCATTATCGTCGGCAATCCGGAGTTTGCCAGGCTTTTGTTGCCCTATTGGCCTAAGGAGGTAGCCTCGCGTCTCAAACAAGGCCGCGTGAAAAAAGAGTACGCGGAAGGGAAGAAGGTGGAGATGGCCATGCCGACCGTCCTCTTCAATGACAAGCTCACTTTGGATCTGGGAAGTCACGTTGTGGAACTTCACTTCGTCGGCAAGGCCCACACGACGGATAACACGGTCGTTTGGCTCCCCAAGGAGAAAATTCTTTTTACCGACGATCTCGTTTTCACCGAATTGCATGCCACCGCCGACGATCGATCGGACACGGTCAATTGGCAGCGCATCTTGAGAAACCTCGCCAGTTGGTCGCCGAATACGGTCGTGCCCGGGCACGGGGTCTTCGCGGCCGGAAACGGAGCAAAGCCGCTCGTGGAACAGGACCGCTATTTTGATACCATGCGCGCGAAGGTCAAAGCGATGAAAGAGGCGGGGAAATCATTGGAGGAGGTCAAGAAGGGAGTCCGTGCCGAACTGGGCGAGTTCGCAAAGTGGCCTCGCGAGCGCGCCATTCCCGGCACCGCGGAACAGTTTTACCGCGAGCTGAGCGCGCAAAAATAGCCCTGGCGATCCTGCTGGCTGAATTTCATTTGCACGCCGGTCATAGCATGGAGGTATAGCCGGGAAAGCCAAGTTTTGTCTGTCCCTAAAGCGGCGTGCGGCTACTTCCTGGGAAAGCCGGCCTGCCTGGGCCAGCCTGCTTGCGCGCATCGCGCAGGCAAGCGCGGCAGACGGGGATCGGGCTGAAACATTCTGGTGTTCCGAGATTCGGTCTCAGGAGCCATATTCTTCCCTCAATTGCAGCACGCTGTCCCCGGAAATCGGCTCAAGCCAGAACCCAGACGCCGCTTTCGCGGATGGCATCGTACATCGCATCCGGCGCAAGATCGGCGCCATTCGGCCACTGGACAGTGCCCAACACGACTCGCGCTTGGGCGAAGATCGCTGGATCACGGAGCGGCTCGAAGACGGTGCCGTCGACTTTCGGATTGCTCAGAAACCCGCGCATATCGACCTCGCCCGCCGTGCCATCGACAAAGGTCACGCGCAAGCGGGTGTCCGGCGAGACAGCCACGGAGCTCACGCGCCAGGGTACGGTATGCTGTATGGGGGGCTCTACCTCAAGGGTTCGATTGGTTTGGGGGTTTTCAGTTGGCTGCATAGGTTCCAGTCCTCCATTAGTTCATCGCGATGTTCCGCGGTCCACTCCAACACCAATGCCATGGCCCGGCGCGGCAGCGAACCGCGCGTCACGCGAAGCTCGCGTATGTTAATCAGCGCTTCATGCTCCCCATAAAGGGCATGGAAGTGCGGCGGTCCATGATCCCGCCAGAACATCTGGATCACTATACCTTAGAACACGCTGATCGTCGGCATTGGTGGGTCCTAAACTGCCTCCACGTCCGGGCGAAGCCTGCGGTGGAAATATAGCAGCCATGGCTGATTAAAACCAAGGGAAGTTTGGTGACCAGAGGGGCTCCTGGGTCGGAGTTTCCAACCGTTCATATGCGGATTTTCAGTTCGATAGGGGCCTCGATCTATGAGCTATGTGCACGCTGCTACTTCCTCGGAAAGCC
>JACPFH010000632.1:2237-4142 GCA_016183075.1 Deltaproteobacteria bacterium
TGCCTGTGCCATACGGCAGACGGGAATCGGTCTAAAGCGGAATTGTGCAGGTCAGCCATAATGGGATTTTGCCGGCCAGTAGGGCGGCGTTTTACAGCCGCTGGCGAGGTCTAAAATGCTTGACAGGTCCTTGGAAAAGCAAGAAAATCAGCATCGCTTTTTAGAAATTCAACGACCGTGCGATACAGACCTGTAGAATTATAGTTAGGTGCTCAATTACCCAGATAATACACCAACAGGAAAGACTATGTTGATTGAACTGGGTAGTGACCACCGAGCGTCCTTACGGAGGCTGTTTGATCGTTATCCGTGCCTGCACGGTAGTGTCGCAGCGGTCATCGAGGGCGGCATGGGGAAGGTCTTGCGGATGCACAAGAGGAGTCCCGCGTGGCCCTCGCCGTGCTCGATTTTCATTTCCTGGCGGGTGATCCACTCCATGAACATGCCCTGCTGCTCTTCAAGCTGCTCCGGGCTGTCGCGGCGGCCCTGATACTGTATTGCCTCGAGCACGGGATAGAGCCGTGTTGGGATGCGGCGAATGAGCCCTCTGCAGCCCTCGCACGACAACTGGGGTTTCACTCGACTGGGAAATACGAGGCGTACAGACTGAAACCGCCGGAGGGCAAGAGCGCCGTAAGCTGAACGCTGTTGCCCCACTGCGCACCTAACAAATAAGGATTGGAATCATGGCTAGGCACGATTCCAATCCTTATTTGTTAGGCCCCTCATGACCGTATCTATAGACATCAAGCTGTAAGATGTTTACCATAAGAGGCAAACAAAGCTCAGGAGGTGTCAAATGGAGGTTAGAGAGGCCCAGGTCGTGGACCCCACTCATTTAGAGCTCGCTCAGCCAATTCAGGTGCCACCAGGAGCAAAAGTACTGGTTGCTATAGGCGTTCCCGAATTGATGGCAGAAGAACATCAAGCGTGGATTCAAATGTCCACTCAAAGGCTGGCTTCGGCCTACGGACCGAACGAGCCTGAGTACTCCTCAGACCTGATTAAAACCCCCAATCCAGAGTTCCGGTCGTGAACGAAGGAGAGGTAATCCTGACTCCTATAGCGCAGGCTGATGGACAGGTCAAAAATCGGCCAGCCATCGTTTTGCGCGAATTGCCTCCCTATCGGGACCTTCTGATATGTGGCGTCAGCACTCAGGTGCAACATTTGGTCCCGGGCTTTGACGAACTGATCACATCCAGAGACGGAGATTTTACCGCAAGCGGCTTGATGGCCGATTCAGGCGTTCGACTGGGATTTCTCGCTGTTGTACCTCGCAAAGCCGTGGCAGGAAGTATTGGTAAGATTGGCGGCGATCGGCACCGGCGTCTGCTCCAAACATTGAGCGCGTACTTGGTGAAGAATCTGAAGTAGCTCTCGCCCTAACAAGCCACTTAAGCTGCCGGTTGCCTTCGGCTCCCGCAGCTTAGCGGCATCGCATTAGGGAAAAATTTGAAGTGGCAATAATTTCATTGAGATACCGCGCAGGTAAAACATTCCTCCCAGAACTTCTCGTCCTAAACTTTTGGCTCGCCTACCAGATTTGCTAGTGGGTCAAGCTGTAACCTCGGATACAGCGGAGTTGGCAACAGACGGATGTGAAAAGACCCCTTTTCCCGCTTAGAAAAAATCGCCGGCGCTGAGGCGGCCACAGAACTCCACGGCCGGTACGATCAGGATGCCATCCTTCGTGCGGCGGCTTGTTCGCTCCAGACTCACGACGATCCGCTGCTTGACTCTGGGATGGTCCTCCGCCACAGCGCGCAGGCCCTTGAGATGATCCAAGGTCACCTTGGCCGTGGCTTTGGCTTCAATCGCCGCCTCCATGTCATTGACAATGAAGTCAACCTCGTTGCCGCTCGCCAGGCGCCAATAACTGAGCTTGGCAAAAGCCCCGCTGTA
>JACPFH010000651.1:0-811 GCA_016183075.1 Deltaproteobacteria bacterium
CCTTTCCACGAGCGAGAGCATCCACCCGAAGGCGGCAGTGGGCCAGGCTAAAACGTTCAGATAAGCGATGAACGCGACGATATCAGCGATCAACAGATCGCCGCGCATCACCCGCACCCCGCCGTACCAGATTACGACCATCACGGTGAGCCCGCTTACCCCTTGCATCACCGGCCCGATCATCCCGCGCAGCCTGGCGAGCTCCAAGCTCCGGGCCTGATATTCCTCGTTGAGGTTCACGAAGCGGCGCACCTGGTTCTCCTCCCGCGTATAGGCCTTCACCACATGCATCCCGCTCAGGTTCTCTTGGATGTGGCTGCTCAGCTCGGACATTTGCTGCTGGACTTGGAGAGAGCTTTTGAGAATCCGGCCGCGGAAATGGCGCACCACCCAGATGAGCAGTGGAAAAGGAAGCAGCGCCGCCAGCGTCATGCGCAGGTCCATCGAAATCATGAGCGCTAAAGCGTAGAGGTAGTACAGGGGGGCGTTCACCAGATTCAAAATGCCCGGCCCGAGCAACATTCGGACCGCCGAGATATCGTTAATGACGCGCGATATGAGATCGCCGGTCCGCTGCGCCTGATAGTAAGAGAGAGGAAGCCGCTCAAGATGGGCGAACAGGTCATTGCGTAGATCGTACTCGATATCCCTGCCGGCGTTGAAGATCAGAGCCCGGGAATATGTCCGGATGATTCCCTGAGCGACCGCCGCGACGATGATGATTACGGCATAGAACGTCACTTCCTCCGCCGGCCCGCCGTGCTCGATGATTCGCACGGCTTCCCGGATCCACCACGGAATCCACATCACC
>JACPFH010000651.1:850-4650 GCA_016183075.1 Deltaproteobacteria bacterium
GTCGCCGTGCCGAACAGGCATAGCGCGCCGATGAGGTAGCGACGCCAGTAGCGCCAGAGATAGCCCTTGAGTCGACCGATGCCGCCCATGCGTAAGATTTATCCTAGCAGCTTTCGCCTCAGCTCTCTAATCGTGACCCGGTATTTGAAGGCCTTGCGCCCGTCGATGCAGAGGACCGGCACCTCGTTGCCGTACCGCTCGGCCAGCTCCGGTTCGCTGTCGACGTCGACTTCTTCGACCGCGAGCCGCAACTCCTCGGCGAGGGTTCGAACCACGGCCTTCATCTCCTCGCACAGGCAGCAGTTCTGTCTCGCGTAGAGCGTCAACCGCCGGCTCACTTCCGCTCCTCTCCGGGAAGGCCCAGCAGGCTCTTCGGTATCTCCAGAGCGCCGAAAAAGAACTCCGACAGCGTGCTCAGGGGAGCCGGAATCACGATCGGATTGTCTACGGTCCCGGTGACCCGGAAGCTTGCCACCAGGAAAGTGTTCTTGATAGCCGCCAGTCCCCGCCCGATGAGCGGGATCAAACTCACCGCCGAAGTTACGCGCGGAAACGGGCGAACCGCAACGACAAGGTCCACATCCCCTTCCACGCCATCGACCTTCCCTGCTCCGGTAAGCCTGAGGTCATCGCTATCGACCACGAGGTTGTGCGTCGAATAGACGCCGCGAGAGACCTTGAAATCGCCGGTGATGCGGCGAAAGCGGATCCCTTCCTGGTTGATGT
This sequence comes from Deltaproteobacteria bacterium, assembly GCA_016183075.1. Taxonomy (GTDB): domain Bacteria; phylum Desulfobacterota; class Binatia; order UBA9968; family UBA9968; genus 2-12-FULL-57-22. The sequence continues at coordinate 1,577 of JACPFH010000651.1, forward strand.
CGGGCAACTGAAGCGTAAACCAGCGGGAGAGATCGATCAAGTTCAGAATGCGCACGAGGATGCGCAACCGGCGCAGCACTCCGTCTTCCAGCTCGAGATGGAAGGCTCCGTTGAGATTCCTCTTTCGCTCGGCGCCCGTCTTGCCGCTCGAGTCCAATCGGCCCGCGATGTGAACGTTGCCGGTAACCTCCGTTGTTTTCATATCGAACCAGCTCAAGAATCCTTTGACGGGGACACCGTTCACCTTGGACTCGACGGCAAAGCTCGGGGTCCCCCGATCGTCCGTAATTGAGCCGGAACCTTGGATGGCGCCTTCCTTCGACCGCGCGTAAAAATTGCTGAGGCGCCAGGCTCGCCGGTCCAGAGCCAGATCGGTCTGAAGATCGGAAAACTCGATGTTTTCATATGTACCCTTGCTGATGCCGACCCGGCCTCTTGCCTGCAGCCGATCGTACCACCCGCCCGATGTATCGCCCATCTGCGCCAACAACCGGCCCAGGTCCGCCTCCGCGGCGTTCAAGGTGAATACCAGCTGCGGGCTCTCCGCCTGCCGCCATTGGCCTCGAAACTCAAAAGCCGACCCCGCCAATCGACCCTTGAGCCCTTGGAAGTCGATCCCGCTGCCGTCAAATCTGAGCTTGCCGCTGAGGTCCCGCAACGGCTGCTGGAACAGCGCGTATTGGACGCCGACAAGCTCCAGAGATCCGCTGACTCTTTTGTCCTGAGCCGAAGCCAGGAATCCTTGGTAACGGACGGTGCCACGAACAGTTCCTGGCTCCTCACCGGATCCCGAGCCAAGAAGCAATCTGGCGACCAGTCCCGCTTTGACTCCCGGGGATTCAAACGTGAGATCAAAGGGGGACATTCCGGTTACATTCAGTATCCCGCTTGCCCGGACCGGGTTGCCGCCCATAAGGCCGCTCACATTGTCAAAGCGGATGGCCTTCGGTGAAAAGCCGATCTCGCCGCTTACCTGGTTGAAAGAAAAATCCGCCACTCGCACTGCGGCATTCTGAACCACTAGCCTGCCTTCGGGCTGGTACGGGGTCTGAGCGGCTTTGCGCAACCAAATGTCGAGCTTTCCCTTTCCGCTAAGCTCCTTGAGCTGCCCGTGCACCTGCGCCAACGATGGAGCGGCAAGCTTTGAACCCAACAGGGCGCGCAGCTCGGCAAGGTCGACTTCGCCGCGCGCCCGCATCTCCAATATCCCCGCTTCGCCCATAATTCCCCGATGCACGCCGTTAAGCTCGCTGATGCGCGAATTTCCAAAAAGCCCGCTGATTCCCCGGTAATGGAGGACACCATTTTCCAGAATGACCCGGCCGCTTACCCTCCTCCACGGAAGCTGCCCCTCGCCCGCAAGCCGGCCGCCGAGACGCTGAATCTCCGCTTCGAACCCAAACATCGGGGGCGCGGAGCGACGCCGGATTTCGGACAAGTGCCCGTCCACGCTGATCCTAGGGAAACTGATCTCTCCCTGCTCGACCGCGCCCGCCCACTGCTCCAGCGTCGGCGAACCGAAGACGCGAAACGGAAGGAACTCCCGCGCTTTGACGAACGGCAAGAAAGGCGTGCTGAGCTCAAGCTTGAGCTCGGGATCGCTTTTATCTCGCCAGTTCACCGTCCCGCGCAGGGCGAAGCTCACTTCGCCGGAGCGCCAGTCCAGGCGTGCAAGCCGAACTTGCTCCGGCTGCCACTCCATCTCGAGCTCCACCCGCGCACCACCCGGCGCCAGCCGAGCGGCGAAAATTCGCGGCGCGTCGATCTCGAGCTGGCGTAATTCGACCGTTCCCTTCACCTGGCCCTGCTGGCCCGGGATACCACGCCAGCGAACGCGCGCACCGAGGGTCCCCCCCATAGCCAGGGGGGGCAGCACAGCACCGTAGTAGTCTGCAAATAAGCCGACAGGCATAGATTCGATCTGGGTCTCCACATCCAGCCACATCCGCTCGAGCCGTAATTCTCCGTCGGGAGAAACCACTTTTCCCCGCGACTCAAGGCGCGTCCCACTGCCATCCCGCTCCACGACGGCCTTGAGGGCAAAATCCACGCCCGGCCCGACCCGCTCGGGTTCGTCACCTTGGGATGCATTCTTACCGCGCGAACCCGACAAACCCTGGCCGGAGAGACGCCGCAGGCTAAGATCGATGTCCCGAAGGCGAATCGGGGCCAGGGCCCGCCCCTCGCGCCGGTCCACAAAGACTATCTCGCCTTTCTCCACTTTGATCTGGCGCAGATCGAGAGTGAACGCATCCTGTTGCCGATCGGGAGACAGCATCGGCAGGAAAAGCTCGAGCAGGCGGGCTTCCCTGTGCTCCTCTCGCGCGAGTTTCAACGTGGGTTGTTGAAAGCGGATCTCATAAAAATCGAGTTTCCGCTCCAGCAGAGGCAGCAACGCGACCCGGACCAGAATCCTTTCGGAGGTCATTACCGGCTGTCCGGTATGGGGCTCCACCAAAGCGAAGCCGCTGAACGAAATCCCCGTCACCATTCCCAGGCGGACATCGGCGCTCCCGACGCTCGCCTTAAGCCCTGTGCGCCTCTCCAGCTCGCGCGCCAGAAAAAGGCGGAATTCACCAACTTGAATCAAGTGATAAAAGGCGAGCACAAGGGCGACAACGAGCAGGACCACGGCGACTGCGAAAAAGCCGCCGACCTTGAGGAGCTTCTTCATGGACGCAAAAAAAAGGTGCGCTTTTATGCTAAAGGAACTCACTCGAGGGCGCAAGTCGCGGGGGTTTTTGCCTTGACAGCAACGAGCTAACTTGTTACAAAACAGCGATTCTGCTTGGGCGCGACCGGTCCATCGGGAGCGGGGAGCTATGTTGGAGCGAGAAGAGGATTTATTGAACAGCAGGGAAGTTGCGCGGATCTTGGACTTGAGCCCGGACACCGTCAACGAGTTCGCGCGGAAGAACATCCTGCCCGGCTTCAAAAAGGGGAAGCAGTGGCGGTTTCGCAAGCGGGATATCTCCGCGTTCAGTAAAAAACAGACCAGGGAGATCCGGGCTGCTTAATCTCCTGGGGACCGGGTTCAAGGTCTGAGCTGGGGATCATGGGTGAGATAGAGGCGC
>JACPFH010000620.1 GCA_016183075.1 Deltaproteobacteria bacterium
GAAAAAAAAATTTCCCATCGCTTCGGGTCCGATCGAGCAGCCGGCGGCCTTGCAGAATGAGATCGTTCCCTTCCACCTCCACTTTGACATCTTCCCCCTTCACGCCCGGAAGGTCGGCTTCGAGAACAAAGGCTTCCGCGGTCTCGTACAGGTCTACGGAAGGATTCCAGCCCACCAGCTCCCGGGTAACGCCCCACGGCCGGTGAATAATCTCATCGAAGAGCCGCTCGACTTCCTGCGAGATTCGCAGCGGGAAGGAAACGGTCTTGTTCTGCTTCGGCATGGTCGCCTTTCTTAGCACGCTCAGCCTCGGCTCCCCTTGTTCTTCATGCAACGCTCCTCGTGCTCGAAAGATCATGCCCAAGCTGTGACGGGCGCGACTCCTGGCTTGCGGCTGGTTGTCTCAGCCTCCCCAGAAGCCCGACCTTTCTCAGCGCGGCAAGCACGCGAGTCTCAGAGCCCCAGTCGCTCCACAGCACACCTCGGACCGGCAAGACCAAAAGGCGTATACCCGGATCCTGGGCTTGGGCTTGGAGCAGTTCACGGGAAAAGTTTACGGTCTCGAGCCGCCGGTAGACAGCTTTGACGACGTGAGGCTCGGATCGGGTGCCGATGGCCCCGGCAACTCGCCTGAAGGAGCCGTAGAGCGAAGGCATCCTCCTGCGGACGAGCTGGAGGAGAGTTTTAACCTTGAAGGCCATTACCATCGTGTTCCACAACGCCCCGCCGCCGAGCAACTCATGAACGGCGCTCGGGTCCGGCTTTTCGACAAAGCGCGCCACCCTTCGGGCCCGCAGGGGGGACAGAGGATGCTGCCTTTTGTCCGGCAGGATATAGCCGTATTCCGGCTCCGGATCATCGGGCTCGATTCCGAGGAGAACGATAAAAGAGGGGTAGCGCTCGGCAATGCGCAGCGCGAGATCGACGTGAGTCATGAAAAGAGCTTCCTCGACGATAAAGTGATCCGACGGGAAGACCGCCACGACCGCTTCGGGATCGTGGCGCAACACGTGTATGAGCGGCAGGAGGAGACCGGGTAGAGTCTCTTTGTTCTGCGGCTGTTCGATCACGGTTCCCGCGGGCCGCCGGGCGAGCTGCTTTCCCACCTCGGGAAGGTCAAGGTGAACTTGACTCACCACGGTAAAGAGGCGCTCTGGCGGGATCAGCATCTCCGCCCGCGCGAACGTATGCTCAAGCATGGAGCGGGCGCCGATGAAATTAACGAATTGTTTGGGGAGGCCATCTCCGCGCAAACTGCGGATGAAAGATTGCAACCGCTGCCCTTCTCCCCCGGCCAGGATAATGCCGCAGCGGGTGACGTTGTTGCTGGATTCGATCATGAAAGACTCCCGCAGAAAATAAAGCAATGGCTATGCCAAGGAATGTTTTCCAACATCTTGCTTTGAGGTTGGCCCTTACTGAATGCAAATCTTTGCACCGCTGCGAAATTAGCCTTGAAGAAAATTGCATGCCTGCGAAGCGCGCGATCATCGCGGTCTTGATCAGTTGAAATGACTTGAAGCTTTTTCTGGCACGTTTTGTGCGACTGTAAAAATTATGGTCGAGCCGGTGGCCGCTCGGGGAAGGAGGTTAGACGGCAATGATAAGAAAAATTCTTGCTCCAACGGACCTGTCCGATCTTTCCAAGGATGGGGTTCGCTATGCCCTCCAGATGGCAGCGAAGCTGGGGGCCGAGGTTACGGCGTATCATGTTGTGGATTTTGCCGAGATCGAACGGTTCGGGAGAGATTTGGAACGCGGGGCCGGGACAACCGCAGCGCCTCCTCGCCTGACCGATGTGGTAGAGAGACACGAAATCGCTCTGGCGCAATTTCTCGGCGACAATTTCGCCGATCTTCTTCCATCCGTGACCGTTCGTGAGATTGTGGAGATGGGCAGGCCGGCTGAGAGTATCGTGCAACGAGCCGTGAAGGACGGGTCGGACCTGATCGTCATCTCCACACACGGCAGAAGGGGTTTATCCCACGCTCTTTTGGGAAGCGTTACGGAGAAGGTTGTCCGGACTGCTTCCTGTCCGGTCCTATCCATTCGCCCTTCCGACCGTGAAAAAGTCATGCAAGAAGCAGCCGGACTACTTGGCTAACCCACGAAGATACAAAGGAGGGAGGCACACGTGGCGCGGAGGTTTCTGCGGGCCCGCGCCACTTTTCCCAAGGGTGAAAATCTCGACTCAGCCGGCGGTGCAAATATGCGAAATGCACCGGAAGTTTAAACTGCTAAATAGGGGACCTTTCAGAAGTTCTTCTTTGGCATGCTTTATGCGGGCAGCCCAAGAGTGGGCGCAACCAATAGGCACTGGAGTCCCCAACGAGGGTCAAATGGGACGCACCTTGGCTTTGAGTGAAGCTCTGGATCTTACTACCAACAACCTCCTCCCCTTCGTGGTCGAGGGAGAGTACTTGGAGAAGCAGCGGCGCAAGGCTGTCCGCGACGGCGAGTTGGGGCTCATGCTGGCGATTTTGGAGGACGCCATCAATTGCTACGTGAAGTACGCGCCAGCCAGGGAGCGAAGGGCGAGACACCAGTTCAAAGAGGCGGAGGAGTGGATCTTTCAGCGCGGCAGCGACTGGCTTTTCTCGTGTGAGAATATTTGCGAGATCTTGGGGATCGACCCCGAATATCTCCGCCAAGGGTTACTTCGCTGGAAACAAAAGAGTCACAACGAAACTCACAAACGGCCCGGTTTACGGGCTTGGCCAGTAAATGAGAACCGGGACCCCGGCCTGCCGCAAGCACTCCGCGGCGACGCTGCCGAAAATGGTTCGCTCTAACCCCAAGCGCGCGTGGGAAGTCATCGCCAGCAAGACGTCAGGGCGTCCTTTGAGATAGCGGCTGATCGCCTCTGCAGGCCCGCCGTGAAGGACTTCCCAATCAACTTCTAGCCCGTGAGGTCTAGTGATGCCGTGCGCCTCGCGCTGGAGGTAGGAGCTTTCGAGAACGTCGCGCCGCAACTCCGCCGGGATCTCTGCTTCCGGGCCTCCCGAAGGCAGGACTTGGATCAGCTCAAGCCTGGCCTTCAGCGCCGAAGCCATCCCGGCTGCATGGGGCAGAATCTGAGCGGAAAAATTGTGTCCATCGAGCGCCGCCACAACCGACGTAATCCTGATCCCGGCGGTAGTGCTTGGGAGTTGCGCGGGAGACGGGGGACGGTAAAGCAAGATCGGCCGCCCCGCACCCCGAACGACGCGGAAGGCTACGCTTCCCAAAATCGCCTCGAGCACAGCGGAGCGACCATGGGTCGTCATCGCAGCGAGCGACAGGGGGCTTTCTCTTAGCTCGTCCAGGATCGCGCTCGCCGCATCAAGTTTTGCCTTCTTGAGTTTTTCCCGGGCGCCGTAGCGCGCCGCGATGCGCTTCAGATAGTCCTGCGCGGCCGCAGGCGCTTCGCCGTCTTCGAGGATCCTCAGCAAAGACAGTTGGGCACCGAGCGAGCGGCTGATTCCAACCGCGCAGGGCAGGATTGCCTCCGCAAACTCAGAACCGTCCAGGCAAGCCAGGATCTTGTCGATCATCGCGGGTCCCGAATTGGGGACAGTCCCCGGAAGAAGGGGGACAGTCCCTGAGCTAAAGCGCGTGTTTTCCCATGAGCTTTACCGTGGTTGCCTGTGCACCTTTTTCACCCTGCTCCTCCACGAAGTAGACTCCCATGCCGACCTTGAGAAAGTCGAAGCCCGGGGCCAGCACGCTGTTGCGGTGGAAGTAGATCTCCCGCCCGTCAGGCGTCTCCAAGAAACCGAACCCCTCAATGGGAAAGAGCCTGCTGACGCGCGCTTGGGGTTGGCTTTCATGCGCTTTGGTGTCACCGCGCTGGCGCCGCGCAAAGTCCTGCAACTTGCGCCGCGCCGCATTGAAAGCGTCCCGGATGGCGACGTAGATATCCGCCCGGGCCGCGCGTTTGCTCGGTTCATGATTCTCGACCCGTTCGTGCGTCGCGGTCTTTTTGAGTTCGAGATCGGGCTCGACCACGGGCTTGGGAGCGCGGTTGATAACCAGCTCACCGCCAGGGACCGTGATGTCGATGCGCACATTGTAGCGCTTCCCCTTGCGATGGTGGCGGTGGGGCGCCTCCACGGTAACGCGGCAACCCATGATTCGGTCATAGAACGATTCGAGCTTGGCCGCCTTTTCGCGAATATCCGCTTCGAGGGTTGGTGATGAGGACATCTTGCGGAATGTAATTTGTGCCAAAGCGCCGAGTTTTCGGCCGAGACGCAACCGGCTCAAATTGACATTCGATTTTTCTTCGTGAAGGCTTCATGATCCTCTTCGATTCGCATGGATGAGAAAGCAATTCCACGGAAATCGCAGGGTTGAAAACCACTCCGGCAAAAAGGAGCGGAGGTAGGCCAATTATAAGGGCAGAAGCGGAGGCATGCTTTTTGCTTTTTGAAACGAGACGAAAAAAGAATCAGGAAGGATACCATGTATACAAAACTTCTGGTGCCGGTCGATGGCTCACCCCTTTCAGAAAGGATTCTTCCGTACGCCCGTTTTTTTGCGCGCGCGCTCGGAGTTCCCGTTGAGCTTCTGCATGTGATCGATCCAGAGGTCGTGTCCGCCCTGTGCAGTCCCGAGGTGGGCCGTTACTTTGACACGGCGGCCGCAAGTATGAATCGCGAGAGCGTTTCTTATCTCGAGACTGTCGCGCGATCTTTCTCTGGGCCGGCGCGTATCACCTGCGAAGTCCAGATCGGGCGTCCCGCGGAAATCATAGTGGACAGGGCCTCCGCCACTCCTGGCACTTTGATCGCGATGGCGACGCACGGCCGTGCGGGTGTGCAGCGCTGGCTGCTGGGCAGCGTTGCCGACAAGGTTCTCCATGCAACGAAGGATCCCTTGCTCCTCGTCCGGTCGCGGGGTCATGACAATGGCGACGAGCGGGCCGCGCTGAAACGGATCGTGGTGCCTCTGGACGGCTCGGCGCTCGCCGAGGCGGTGCTGCCTCATGCGCGCGCCTTAGCTGAGAGAATGCAGCTTGAAGTGATGCTCGCCCGGGTGTACACAATGGCCATGTACTCCTACGTTGTGGGCGCGGAAGGCTACGTACCCGATCTCGAAACCGTACGCGAGGACATCGAGGGGGAGGAGGCGAAGCGATATCTCGAAGACAAAGTGGAGCAGCTTCGCTGGCAAGGCGTGAAGGACGTGTCGTATGTTTTGGCGGAGGGCAACGCCGCCGGCGAGATCATTGATCTAGCGAGAGGAATGCCGGATAATCTGATCGCTATGTGAGAAAGGAGGATAGCATGCCGATACTCAGGCGCTTAAAAGAGATCTTGGATGAGGCCAAGGTCTCTTACGAAGTCTATAACCACCCCCAGGCATTTACCGCTCAGGAGATTGCCGCAAGGCAGCACATGTCCGGGAAAGAGATGGCTAAGGTAGTCATCTTGAAAGCAGATGATTCCTACGTGATGGCCGTGGTGCCCGCAAACAGCATGGTGAGTATCAGGAAAGCGAAGGCGGCAATCGGCGCCGGGAACGTTTCGCTGGCCACAGAAGCCGAGTTCACTTCTCTCTTTCCCGAGTGTGAGATCGGCGCCATGCCGCCGTTCGGAAACCTGTTCAACTTGCGGGTCTACGTCGATCCCGCACTGGAGAAAGACGAAACGATTTTTTTCAACGCGGGAAACCACATCCAGACGGTAAGGCTGAAGTACAAAGACTTCAGAGAGCTGGTGAATCCGATCATGGCGCCCCTGGCCGACGAGCGGGAGCGGAAGGCAGCCTAGCGGGCCGCTGGGAAAGACACGCTCCCCGAGGAAAAACCGGCTGCGCGGGAGAAACCCCCGCGGTGAGCGGCTGAGCTGCGGGCCGCAGTCTCGGTCCGGTTGGCGACAGTGATCATGACTGGCGGGGTGCGGAGCTTCCTTTCCTTCCATGGCTTTGCCGCTTCAAGCCAGTCTCGGCCCAGGAGGTAGTAACCCACGCTGACCAACAGGGGAAGAGGCTCCTGCTCTTGGGCCTTCCGGTTGAGATCGTCCTTTACGTGCTCAACCTCCTCCTTCTTGACGCCTTTGACTTTGGACTCGGCCGGTATTCGCCAGGCGTGATGCGCTTCGTCATTGATCACGACCAGGCTGCGAGCCGTGGCAATCTCCCCGAGAACTTCTCTGACGTAAGCCTCATCGCTCTTGGCTCCCCGCTTATCGACCGTCTTCTTCCTGGCGAGTTTCTCCTCCGTCTCCCAGTTAAGGGCATGCCAGTTGCGGATGAGCACCTTTCCCTGGCGGAGTTTGTCGAGCAGGCTCCCCGGGACCACGTTAAACTCGTCGTAGAAATTCCCTTTCCCCGCCGGGTAAAGGACCTGGAGGCGGCTTTTCACGGTCAAACCCGGAGCCACCACGAAAACGTGCTTGGAGAAGCGGGCGTCCTGCGGATAGGTGACTTTGTTGATGACCTGCCAGGCGATCAACATCGCCATGACAACGGTTTTTCCCGAACCCGTGGCCATCTTCGAGCA
>JACPFH010000622.1 GCA_016183075.1 Deltaproteobacteria bacterium
ATGTCAATGCCGTACTCGATGGTCTTCATCGACGTGCCTCGCCTTTGACCGCGATCGGCCATCTCGCGCCGAATCTTTACGCACGCGGCACGAATCGTTCGGTGAAACGCCCTACCATTTGGCTCGTATCGCGCTGTGCCCACCCCCAAGAAGTCAGACAGGATCTTGAGCTTCTTCTTGTCCTCAGAAACGACGAAGGTCCGGTCTCTTCCGAGCCGGCCCATAAACAACCCAAGCTCGAAGAGAACGTTGTCCCTCGTACCTTTGAAGCGTTTGTGCCGACTCGTGACATCATCATCGCTGGAGAAGACAAAGACGCCAAAGTCAAAGGCGGTCACTGCGACGTCCAAGGATTCCAGCGTTGCGTTACTGAGCCTGAATATGCCGGGTTGGTTCCACAGCTTCACTGTTGCGGTGTCTTTGAGCAGCGTCTTGACCGTCCGGGCTATGCGAAGAGCCTCCGACGATGAACCCACGAAAACTGCCAGCGGTCTCGACATCACATCCTCCCGATTTCGACTTCGAGGCCTAACGACCGGCACCTAAGCCGCGCGCATCTGCGACACAAATCACAGGCATCGGGCGCGCGGGCTTCAGGCGCTTGTTAGGCGTCGGGCTCACGCGCAGCCACCCTCGATTCCCCTGAAAACTGCGCCCAGGTCGAATACGTCCAGGGTGCCATCCGCGTTCAGGTCCGCCGCATCAAGTGTACCCAGCTGCTGATGGTGGTCGAACACGAGCTTCAGGTACTTACCGAGAACAAGCCTAGGAACCTCGTACTTCCTGCTGAGACCGTACCACTCGAAGGGATCGCGGTTCGCTTTGGCTCCGTTGCACTTGGCGCAGGCGAGAACCAAATTGTCTATAGCGTCCGGCCCGCCACGGCTGCTCGGGATGATGTGCTCCCACTGCATGTCGTCGCCACAGGCCCCACAATAGCCGCAGGCCTTCTCGCTCGCGACGAGAAGCTTGTTCTCGTGAAGTATCGCTGACGGGTGCAACTGCCCCGTCTCAAGCTTCTTGTACGCGTACATCACGAACCGGTAATTCTTTCGGTCACCAACAGCACGCCCAGCAATTAACTTGGCGTATTCCCAGTAGATAAGTTGCCTTACTGTCCGAACACCCTTGGGCGGCATGGGAGTAACTTCCTTCCGAACGCCTACCGGCCAGCGTCTAGCCGGCGGGACCAGCACCACGGAGCTACGCCAGTCAGAACGCTACAGAGGTTCGCGAACTCTCAACAAACAACTGATGTCCCGCTGGCTGCAATGGCTGTTGGGCTCCATTTTTCAAGTTCTGGTGCCTGACCGAAGCCTAAGCAAAGCACGCCAGTCGAGAAGCGGACCAGCATTCTCAAACGCCTCGGTATCAAGCGTCCACTTAGAGATTGGGGTGCGGTGCCACCAATCTATGACTGCCTTGTGAACCATGGTGTAAATCTCGGCCGAGGTCGACGCACGTGGAATTACAATCCCGAACGCTTCGCCTTGCCAGAGGAACCGCTTACGTTTCAGTTTTAGCCCGATGCGTTGAGCGTCAACGAAGAAGTATTCTGCGTTCAGAACCGGGGTGAGTTCTTCTCGCCAATGCGGATACACATAGATGCGTAGCCACCCGACCGCCTCGTTGTAGAACCAAGGGGTCCAGTAGTTCTCGGCAAAGTGTTGAAGCAGACCCTTGGCGACGGCTTCAGATGCTCCGGCAGTTAATTTCCGCTCCTCTTCGTCCATCCGCCTAAGGTGTTCAGATTGAGTACAACGGTAGATCGGGATCTCAAAAACGCAATGAACCTCAGCGCCATGTGCCTCGGCGTGTACGCTCGGTGGAATTCTCCGTTCCTCTACAGGTAGTAATCGCGGGCTCATGCAGATTGTTCCGACCTTTCGCTGGAAAGAAGCAAAGCCCGGCTGCGCACAGCAGCCATGGCATCTACAGATCGGGACGGCCTAACGAGGCTGTAGAAAAAGTCTCTTTCTGAGAATTTGACCCTTGAGAACAAAGGGCTTTTTGACCCGAAAATTCAAAATTCTGGCGTTTTCCTACAGCCTCAACGTTTTGGGTGAGAAGCGCGGTCCGGCGCGTCTTTCTCCACCCAATGGTTATGCGGCGCAAGCCTTCATTGCAAAAAGTCTGCGCAAAATCGTTGAACAAACAGCAGCATTTGTTTTACGTCGTCAGCTGTATACTTGCTATAATTGCCATGTGCAGCATTGTTTCGGAGGTCTGCCCAACTCGTGATCTGCTTCTTGGTTAGTGGTGGATAGACTCCGGCTTTCGCGAGGTTCACGTTGAGTGGCTCGATCGTGAGAGGCTTAGCCGCTGCTGTAACCAGTGGCAGATTGTTGGACGCACTCAGCTTCCGCAGCGCATCCTCCAGAACACCGCCAATCAGGACGGCTGAGGCATCTTTGTACCCCTCCGAGAGAAGGTGCTCAGCCATCTCGAGAAAGTCGGCAAAGATCTCAGCCTGCAGGAGCCGTCGCAAGTCCTGCAAGAGGCCGGTGTCAAGCGCGTGGCGCAGCCCTTTGAGAGCTCCCCAGATCTCGCATAAATGGTTATACTTGTCGCCATGTATGTACGTGAACCCCTTTGCTCTGCGCGCTTCCTGGAACGCTTGATTGTACACGCTGTTCTCGCCACCTACCCTTTGAATGATATGTCCAGACCTAGAAACCCACGCCATGACATCCGTGAGTTGACCTCCTTTGAGGTTGTCGCCGGCATTTCCCGCGATGGCGATCAACTTCTCACCGGTTGCGATAAGGTCATCAAGCTCGCGTTTAGCTAGTTCCACTGCTTTAACGTCTGACATATCTCAATTTTGTCCTGCATAACTATTAAGTGAGCCGTTTAGGCGGCGACAAACGCTGGCGGCTCATCTCCCAAGACGGCTTCACCTCTCAAACACGAATCGGTCGCAATATCCACCAGTTACCCCAACTTGTCAAGGCGGTCTTCGGCGACACTATAGTTCATTTCTGCTTTTACCCTTTGGCCCACCACGCGGCCTCGGAAACAGCGATCGGCTGATCAGCCCCTCCACCTCAGCCTGAGCCTGCCCGGTCCTCTAGCGAGCCAGCCCCAAGATCCGTC
>JACPFH010000623.1 GCA_016183075.1 Deltaproteobacteria bacterium
CCTTGTCCTTTCCACAACGGCAAGGGTGACCGCCTATAGCACCGTAAGCGTGCACTTCATACCTCTCATGGTCTGGAAAGGCCTGACACAGGAGCACGCTGCGTTTTTTCTCGGAGCATTCGCCTTTCTGAACATGTCCTCGCATTTCCTCCTGGGATGGATCGCCGATAGGGTAAACAAACCCAAGCTGCTCGCCGCGTGTATGCTCGTACCTGCCGCGACGATGCCCCTTCTGATCTGGGGCGAGGCGATCTGGACGCTATGGTTTTTCACGCTCTTGTTCAGCGCGGTCGATGCCTCGTTTCCCGTCGGGTGGGCCACGGTGGGTGATTTCTTCGGTCGCAGATATTTTGCCAGCATCCGGGGAACGATGAGTTTTTTCTATATGTGGGGCGGTGTTGTGGGCCCGGTCGTGGCGGGAGCGATCTACGACCATAGCCAGAGCTACGCTTCCACGCTTTGGGGACTGTTCGCGCTGCTTTTGGTTGCCACTGTTCTGAACGCGCTTCTGATCAAGCCCTGGGCTGATTCGCGGCGGAAGCTTTTTGTGCTCTCGGCCTAACAAAGGAGAAACTATTCGGTCGCCGAAACGAGCCAGCTATCCCCGATTCTTCCGAAAGCTTGTCGGGGGCCGAGCCATCAAGCCGCGGCCGCGCTTGTCCGCGACCGAGGGGGCGACCGAAGGGAGCGCGAGCGAGGCTTGGGGACAGGCTCCGAAGGTGCCTGTCCCCTTAACCAAACGTCGCTTGACGGGGACAGGCACGCAAGTGAGCCAGTTCCCGTGGCCGCAGCCGAGAGCGCGCTCCCCGAGGGAGCTTAGGCCACCCGCGGCGGCCTTCCTCGTCCCCCTCGGGCTTCGTCGAGGGGCCGGGAGTCTTTGGGCTAGGACTCCCGACCCCTTCCCGGGGCTGGTAATTCGATAATCACGTGCGACAATGCTCCCGAGGAGGGAGAAGATGGCCCATCACAATTCACGCGCGTGGTTCCTAACCGGGTGGTTACCGCACTTCGGCCGCGATCTGGCGAAGCTCGCGCTCGTCGGCTTGTTGATACAGGGTTCGCCATTCGCGGCGCAGGCCCAGGCGCCGCGCTCGCCGACGCCCGCCCCGGTGAAAGGGCCCGTCCGGGTCGAGACCTTCGCCAAAGGGCTCGAGCATCCCTGGGGGCTTGCTTTCCTACCCGATGGGGGAATGCTTGTTACGGAACGGCCGGGACGACTGCGCAGGGTCGAGCGCGACGGCCGCCTCTCCGGGCCGCTGGCCGGGGTGCCGAAGGTTTTCGCGCGCGGCCAGGGCGGGCTTCTCGACGTGACGCTGAGCCCGGAGTTCAAACAGGATCGGTTCGTCTATATTTCATATGCCGAACCCGGCGAAGGGGGCGCAGGGACGGCTGTCGCCCGCGGGCGGCTCGGCGAAGGCGGGCTTGAAGAGACGCGCGTCATCTGGCGGCAGGAGCCCAAGGTGAGCGGCTCCAATCACTGGGGATCGAGAATCGTATTTCGCCCCGACGGCACGTTGTTCGTGACTTTGGGCGAGCGCTTCGACTATGCCGAGAGAGCCCAGGATCTCTCGGTGACGCTCGGCAAGATCATCCGGATCAACCCGGACGGCTCGGCGCCGCGGGATAACCCGTTCGCCGGTCGCTACGGCGCGCGGCCCGAGATCTGGTCCTATGGCCACCGGAACGTCCAGGCCGCAACCCTCCATCCCGAGACCGGCGAGCTCTGGACCGTGGAGCACGGGGCGCGCGGCGGCGACGAGCTGAACCGGGTTGCGCCTGGCAAAAACTACGGCTGGCCGGTCATCTCCTATGGCGTTCACTACTCCGGCAGGAAAATCGGCGAAGGGACGGCAAAACCTGGGATGGAGCAGCCGGTCTACTACTGGGATCCGGTGATCGCGCCTTCCGGTATGGTTTTCTACACGGGGAAGGCGTTTCCGGACTGGAAGGGCAGTGTCCTCATTGGGTCGCTTAACCCGGGGCTCCTGGTGAGGCTTGTAGTGAAGGATGGCAAAGTCGCGAAAGAAGAGCGCTATCTCGGCGACTTGCGTGAGCGCATCCGCGACGTGCGCCAGGCTGCGGAAGGATCGCTCTATCTCCTCACCGACGCCGGCAACGGCCGCATCCTTCGTATCACGCCGGCGAACCGCCGCTGAGCGGAGGACGCAAATCGGCTGGATACGGCATCAAATCACCCTTGTTGACTCCGGCCGGAAGGTTTTCTCGCGAGAAACAGACTTTTCGAAGTGGACCCCTTGTATAGGGAAATTCTTTTTGGTACCTTCGATTGGATCCCGCTCGGTTCTGTAAACTCGGTTCGTATTCAACCCAGGCTATCGGCAGCGACGCAAGCTGCTTCATTGTTGACCTCCTAAAGCTCCGGAAACCAGGGTCAAGAGTCCGCCCGTGCAACGAAAAGATCTCGAACGCGGGGTCGTGAATTTAGTTTCCGGAAGGTCCCATCAATGAATATCGGGCGGGCTCAATTATATACTTGTTTATTCTTAACCTCGCTGGCTCTTCAACAGAGCTGCGGAACGAATTCCGGCCTGCAACCGCCTGGTCCGCAACCGGTTCCGCAAGCCCAGAGGGCGGAAGGTAGCGGCGATAAAGATACGGGAATTGTGTTGGAATTCCCCGAGGCGGAACAGGAAGTCGGGAAACTTCTCGAGCCTTCGATCGAGCCCATGCCAGGGGAAATCCTGCCGGAGTCGGTTCTCGGCGCGCCTGAGAAAGACCTGGCGTTGCCAGGAACAAAGTACGACACGGTGCTCCTGGTAAGAACGTTCGACACGCCGATCGGTCCGGTGTGGGAATACCGACAAAATCAGCACGGCAAAATTGTCGGGTTTGAATTCTCCAACCGGGGCGGCAACCGAATACTTCCTCACCGCTATGCCATCGACAAGAACCTCTTTTTCGCCAGGGATTTCCAATTTCGCTTCGACGACCGGGCCAGGCAGGATATCCATTTTTTTGTCTCGGACTGGGCTCCTTCCCGGGACAGGCAGTTTAGACTCAGTGAGCTCATGAACAGCGTCATATTTTTTTTCCCAAGAAACTATCTCCCCGCCATCGTCGGCTCGGGCGGACGCTCCATCGTGACCCTTCCCACCGGCGAAGAAGTCGAGTTCGATGCCAGAACGCATGAGGTCTTGGGGGGTGTGTTTTCAGAGGCGCCGGTCGACCTCAACAGCTATAAAGCGGTGCGGAAATTTCCCGGTATCCATTACATCGGCAAAGGTGTGGTTGTCCGGGCCGATGCTCGAGGCAAGGACCCGAGGCTGGGGACCATGGCGACGATCACGACCGGATCGCCGGCTTCGGATTGCCAGGGAACGGGCTGCAAAAGCCAGTGCCGGGTTC
>JACPFH010000097.1 GCA_016183075.1 Deltaproteobacteria bacterium
CGCCCGGTGAAGCTCGCCTACACCATGGGCGAGAGCTTCAAAACGATCACGCGCCATCCGGCGCGCGTCCGGATTAAAACCGGGGTAACGCGCGACGGGCGGCTTGTGGCCAGAGAATGCGAGGTTTACATGGACACCGGCGCTTACGCCGACGCCGGTCCGCGCGTAACCCAAAAGGCGGGCTATCGCGCGTTGGGGCCGTACCGGATCCCTCGCGTAAAGGTGGACGCGCATGGAGTTTATACCAATACGGCTCCGGCCGGCGCCTTTCGGGGTTTCGGGGCGGTCCAGGTGACCTGGGCATACGAATCGCAAATGGATCTAATCGCGGAGAGGTTGGGCATCGATCCGTTGGACCTTAGGCTCAAGAATCTTCTGAAGAAAGGCGAAGCCTACACGCCGGGGGACACGCCGGTCGACTGTGACCTCAAAGAAGGCTTACTCAAGATTGCAGGCGCCCTGGATTGGAAAAAAAAGCTCTCAAGTCCCTACAGGGGGAAAGGGTTGAGTTGCTGCATCAAAGACGCAGGGGGGACGTTCAAGATCGCCGGCGCGACGGTGAAAATGTCTTCGGATGGCAGTGCGGTTCTGATGACAGGGACCGTCGAAGTCGGCCAGGGGCCGCGGACCGCGTTAAGCCAGGTCGTCGCTGAGGAGTTGGCGCTGGATTTGGACCAGATTGCGGTCGCGCAATTGGATACGGATGTCACCCCTTACGATATCTCGACCAGCGCGAGCAGCTCCATGACGGTCATGGGTCTGGCCGTACAGAGGGCCGCCCAGGACGTCAAGAAACAACTCGTGCGCGCAGCTTCGAAGGTCATGGGACAACCGATAAGCCGGCTGAAGCTTAAGAGCGGCAAGGTCTACGATTCGAAAGGGAGGAGCGTGCCCTACGGCAAGATCATTGCCGACTATTTCGGCAGCAAAGCAGGAGAAATCGTGGGGAAAGGGCTTTACCGGGATAAGAGAAGCAAGAGCGCTGTGTTGGGGTCTCCCACGACTTTTTGGGAAGTGGGTTGGGGTGGCGCCGAGGTCGAGGTGGACCCTGAGACCGGAGAAATACGGTTGCTGAAATATATCTCTGCGTCGGACGTCGGCAAGGCCATCAATCCGCTCCAGTGTGAAGGTCAGGACGAAGGCGGGGTTCTGGTCGGAATCGGGCATACTCTCTATGAGGAGATGGTCTATGAAGACGGGCAGCCTCTGAATCCGAACCTGATCGACTATCGGGTGCCGAGCTTCCGCCATCTTCCGGAGGAATTCGAATCCTTTCTGATTGAGAATGCCAACGGGCCGGGCCCCTTCGGCGCCAAGGGAATGGGTGAGGGAGGGCTTTTACCCGTCGCTTCTGCGATTGCCAATGCCGTGGCGAAGGCGACCGGGGTACGTTTTTACGAGCTCCCGCTCACTCCTCCTAGGGTCTGGCCCGCTCTGCGGGCCAAGAAGTCTGGCCGCGCTTAGCCGGTGACACCTCTCGCTTCGGTTTGACCGTCGAGAGGGGTTGGTGAAAACTCCATCTCTGGAAAGGGGCTCTTTACATGACCCTTTCCGTACTATAACTTATTTTTATATGTCCCCTCTTCCCGGATCCGGAGGGTCTGGCATGGCTGCTCAGGATTCGGGTTTTCCGATAGTAGGCATCGGCGCGTCGGCCGGCGGAATCGAAGCGCTCAGAGAGCTCTTCAGCGCGTTGCCTGCCGAGAGCGGTATGGCTTTCGTCGTGATCCAGCACCTCGACCCGGCCCACGAAAGCCACATGCCGGCCGTCCTGGCCAAATACACCGGGATGAAAGTGACTCAGGCCGGAGATCGGATGCCGGTCGAAGCGAACGCGGTTTACACGATCCCTCCCAACAAGTTTCTCGGGATCAAAGAAGGCATGCTCTACCTGACCGAGACGGTCAAGCGGGACGGCCTCAGGATGCCGATCGACTTTTTTTTCCGCTCGCTCGCCGAGGATCAACGTGAGCGGGCGATCTGCGTCCTGCTCTCCGGGAGCGGGACGGACGGGACCTTGGGACTGAGAGAAATCCGCGCCTTCGGCGGCTTGACCGTTGTCCAGGACCCCGAGACCGCACAGTACGACTTCATGCTCCGGAGCGCGATCGCTACGGGGCAGGTGGATTACGTGCTGCCGACAGAGCGCATGGCCGAGGTGATCCTCAAGTACGCGGAACAAAATTACATCAGGGGCGCCGAGCGGAACGAAGCTCGCAACGAGACCCAAGATATCGACTCGATCCTGAACCTCGTCGCGGCCCAAGCCAACACCGACTTCACTCCCTATAAGAAATCGACCATCGTGCGCCGCATCGAGCGCCGTATGGGAATCCGCCATGTCAGCGGGGTCTTCGACTATTTGAAGCTCCTGCGCTCCGAGCCCGCCGAGGTGACACAGCTCGCCAGGGACCTGCTCATCAACGTCTCGAGCTTCTTCCGGGACGCCGAGGCGTTCGAGGAATTGAGAGAGAAGGCGCTCAAGCCGCTGGTTCAAGAAAAGAAGAGCGGCTCTCCCTTGCGGGCATGGGTTTCGGGCTGCGCGACCGGCGAGGAGGCCTACTCCATCTTGATCCTCCTCTTCGAAGAGATGAAGGCGTCCCAAAAAAATCTTTCCCTCCAGCTCTTCGCGTCGGATATTGACGGCGACGCGCTGAAATCCGCTCGTGAAGGGATCTATCCCCAAAGCATCGCCGCCGATCTCTCCGAGGAGCGCCTCAAGCGGTTCTTTACCAAGACCGATGACAGCTATCAGGTCAGCAAGCAACTGCGGGAGTCGGTGATCTTCTCCCCCCAGAACATGATCACCGAGCCGCCCTTCTCCAATCTCGATCTCGTCAGTTGCCGTAACGCGCTGATCTACTTCGAGCCGGACGTGCAGAGAAGGGTCATTTCGCTGTTCAGCATAGCGTTGCGACGCGGCGGCTATCTTTTTCTGGGCAAGTCCGAAGGCCTCTCCGACCAGAGCGAGCTGTTCGAAGCGGTCTCGCCGAAGTGGCGGATCTTCCGCCAGCAGAGCGCCGCCCAACCCGGAGCGTTCCATTTCCCTCTTTCAGGCGAAAGGAGAGGAAGCCTCCCGGAAGTCCGGGCCGCCCGCCCGCCCCACGTCAACCTCCAGGAGCTGAACCAGCAGGCGCTGCTCGCCCATTTCGGCGCGGCCATCGTCCTTACCGATGAGAAGGGGAATATCCGCCATTTCTATGGCCCCACGCGCGACTATCTCGAGCATCCCACCGGCGAGGCCAGCTTGAACCTCCTGGAACTCGTGGCGGTCAGGGTATCCGCCAGACTCCGCCCGGCGCTCCGCAAGGCGGCCCGGGAAGGCGAAAGGACGGCGCTCGAGCGCGTCCCGCTCAGCCGCCGCGCCTCTCAGGTGAATATCACGGTGCGGCCCGTCGAGATCCGCGGCTCGGGCGAGAGGTTGGCGGCGGTCATCTTCGAGAAGGCGCGCGGGCCGGCCAAGCCCGGCCGCCCGCGGCGCGGCAAAAAAATCCGCGCAGAGGAGTCGCTGGTCGGCCAGCTCGAAGCCGAGCTTAAAGCGTTAAAAGAAGACTTCAAGGCCGCGACCGACGAATACGAGACCTCGAGCGAAGAGCTGAAGGCGGCCAATGAAGAGGTCCTATCGATCAACGAGGAGCTGCAGTCCACGAACGAGGAGCTGGAGACCTCCAAAGAAGAGATCCAGGCGATCAACGAGGAGTTGACCACGGTCAACAACCAGCTCAATTTGAAGATCGAGGAAGTCACCGAAGCGAACAGCGACCTGGCCAACTTTTTAAATTCCTCGGAGGTCGCCACGCTCTTCCTCAATAAGGAGCTTCGCATCAGGCGCTTCACGCCGGCGGCGCAAGCGACGCTCAACCTGATCTCTTCGGACGTCGGCCGGCCGCTCAGCCACCTGTCCCATAATTTCATCGAATTGGATCTCCAGGCCGACGCCAGGAAAGTCCTCGAGACCGCCGTCCCGATAGAGCGGGAGGTCAAAACGTCCGGCGGCCGGTGGCAGATCATGCGCTGCCTCCTCTATCGCGACGTAAACGACGAAGTCGGCGGGGTGGTCTTTACTTTCAACGACGTGACCCGGCTCAAGCTCGCGGAAGAGGCGCTCGAGGAGGCCCGGGACTACGCCCAGGCGATCGTGGCGACCGTGCGGGAGCCGCTCCTTGTCCTCGGCGGCGATTTGAGGGTCGTCTCGGCCAATCCCTCTTTCTACACGACCTTCCAGGTCAAGGCCGAGGAGACGGAGGGCCGGCTCATCTACGATCTCGGCAGCCGCCAATGGGACATTCCCGGTCTAAGGACGCTGCTGGGAGAGATCCTTTTCAAAAGCAACGCGCTGACCGACTTCGAGGTGGAGCACGATTTCCCCGCCATGGGCCGCCGGACCATGCTCCTTAACGCCAGAAAAATAGCGGGCGCCATGGGCCGCGCGGAGCTTATTCTGCTCGCGATCGAGGACATCACCGAGCGCCAGCGGTTGGAGGGAGAGCTCCGCCAGGCGCAAAAGTTGGAGGCGATCGGCACGCTCGCGGCAGGCATAGCTCACGACTTCAACAATATACTCACTGTGATCCTGGGATATGCAGCCCACCTGAGGGAAGGCGGGACTCGAGCCGAAGAGGTCTCGGAGGGGCTCGACGCGCTCAAGAAGGCCGGAGAGCGGGGGCAAGAGATGGTGCGGCAATTGCTCACCTTTGCCCGAAAGTCGGAGGTGTCGTTCAAGCCTGTCCAGATAAACTACGTGATCAGAGATTTCATGCAGATGTTCGACCCGACATTAAAGAAGCTCGTCGCCGTTTCGCTCGATTTGAAAGAGGGCCTTCCCGCGATCGTCGCCGACCGCGCTCAGCTCGGGCAGTGCCTGCTCAATCTCTGCTTCAACAGCCGGGACGCCATGCCTGACGGCGGAACCCTTTTCATAAAGACGGCGCTGGTCGAGAGAAGGGATCTGCGCGACCGGTTCCCCGCGGTCACGGCGGAAGGGTACGTCTGCGTCACCGTCTCGGATACCGGAGTGGGGATGGACGAAAGGTTGAAGAAACGGATTTTCGAGCCTTTCTTTACCACCAAAGAGGACGGTTATCATAACGGCTTTATCGATGTCGAAAGCCAGCCGGGGAAGGGGACGAGCTTTCGCCTTTTCTTTCCGGTCGGCTGGAGAATCCCCAATAGATCCGTGTAGGGGGAAGAAATCATGCGGCAGAGAGCAGCGCAATGATTCTCGTGATCGACGACGATGTGTTGGTATTGCAGTTGGCAAGGAAGATTCTCGAAAGGGCCGGTTACGGCGTGCTTACGGCAGAGGACGGGATCGAGGCGCTCGATCTTTATAAGGCCCGCGAGGAGGAGATCGCCTTGGTCTTCTGCGATATGGTGTTGCCGAGGCTGGGAGGGATGTCGCTTTTTTTGCAACTACGGGAGATCAATCCTAAGGTAAAGGTGATCTTTACCAGCGCCTATCTCGAGGCCGAGGCAAAGCGCAACCTGATGAATGTCGGGGCGATCGATTTTATCCAGAAGCCGTACATTCCGGAGCAAATTTTGAACAGCATACGGGCCGCCCTGAGCAGCCCCTGAGATGAGCTACTGCGGATAGCAGTCATTCGTGCGCTCAGGCGGCCTTGCTTTCCTTCAGGGTTCTTACCACGCGCGCGGCCAACGCAGATACGGTCGAGGCGCCGCAATCTGACCTCCTGGTCAATGTAGGGATCCTCGCTGTACCACAGTTGGGACGGGATGACGTACCTGTGCTTTCTGTAGATTTCATCCTTGTCGCCGCGAAACCGAATCTTGTGCTCGTCGGGATCATTGAAATATTCACTCCCGCCGGCAAGGATGACGGTGTTGATGCCTTCGACCAGATCGATGTAATCCTTGCAGCGGACCAGGTTCCGGGTTGTTTCGTCTACATCGGCTTCCGTTTCGCCGGGCACGCCGAGCACGATGTTCACCGCGGTACGGATGCCGGCGTTGTGACAGTCGCGCAGATTCTGGAACACGTGGTCCATGTTGTTGCTCTTTTTCTGCAGGCGGAGAAGATGCTTGGACCACGCATCGACGCCGAAGCGCAGGTGCCGGAAGCCGGCCTTGCGCAGATGGAGAAAATACTCCCTGGTGTTGTGCTTCGAGATCCGCAATTGCCCCATGAGGTTCGCATTCAGGTTGCGTTCCATGATGGCCGAGCAGATGTCATGCAGATACCCGTGATCCCCGTTCAGATCGCTGTCGTTGAAGTGGAATATGGGCGGAAATTTTCGCTGCGACATCCAGAACTCGATCTCGTCGGCCACATCCTTGGGGGTGCGTTTCCTGAATGTGAAACATTCGGCGCAGAAGCGGCACTTGCTCCACGAGCAGCCGCGCGTGGAGGTGATGGGAATCAGGTGCTGTCCGTCGTACGTCCGGTAGAGTGAGGCATCCGTCCATTCATAACGGGGAAACTCTATGCGATCGAGCTCGGCGAGTTCCGGCGTCGGCATCCAGACGCGATCCGGAGAATCAAACCGGGACAGGAAACCCGGGAGATTCCTCGGTCGTTCTCCCCTCGCCAGGGCGGTGACAAGAGGTTCCATCGTCAACTCGGTATCGCCGATGGCCATGTAATCGAAATCGGGAACCAGGTACGGCCCGATGTCGTGGTATTTGCAGTCATATCCGCCCACCAAAATGACCGTGTCGGGAGTCTCCCGGCGCAACCTTTCGATGAGTCTGTTGGCCAGGTTACGGCTGTTCGCCTGCACGGAGATCCCGACCGCCTTCGGGCGCTTCTGGATGATGTCCTGAATGACCTTCTCAAGCCTGCCCAGGATGTAATGCACCACGTCGGCCCGTTCCCATTCATGGGTATTGGTGTTGTCCCAGGGATCGTCCGACAGAACGTAGCCGCCGGACAAGGAGATGGGCTTGCCTTTGAGAATGCGCTCGGAGTGATACCAGTGGTAAACGAGGATGTTCAGATCGATGGTCTGAAACGCTACTCCGCACTTCGCGAGGATGTTGTGCACGTAACCGATGCCATTCGGCATCATGGGTATATAACGCGGCGGCGGTTCCAGCAGCAGCAGGTCCAGATTCGGCCGGATGACAACCTCGGGTAGCCGGATGGGGTAGATATGAGCGCGCTTGCGCGCCGCGCGGCGAAGTCTGAGGAGCAGCGGTGCGACCGGGGACGAGCGGAGATAGTCGAGGACGGCCTGCGGCAGATTATCCTCGCTCCAGGCGACCACGGATCTCAATGCGCGCAGCGGATATTGCTTCATCACGTTGGAGCGCCGTTTCCACTCAGACACGACGACTCACCCCTATCCGAAAATCAAGTGGCCGTTTTTCGGTTCCGGCCGGACCGTCCCGGAGCATGGCCATGGGAATGGCTAAAGCAGCTTCTTAGGATACGCAGTTGAGTCGCAGAACTCAAGCGGCCTGCCGTCCCGGTAAAAAAATCTGCCGTTCGGCCCGCCGGGCGGATGCGACAGCAGAATCAGCGCGATGCTCACGATCGAATACGGGCTGGCGGATGAGCCGCGGTTCATCTCCGCTCTGGCCTGCCCGGGGGATATGACGTTCATCTGAATGTCGGCGCCCGGGTTCGCGGCGGCATATTCCCGGGCCAGGGAGAATGCGAGACTGTTCAGACCCGCCTTCGAGACGTTGTAGATGCCGAAGCCCTGCGTGCCTGACCAGCCGGCCTCGGACGTGATGAACAAGACGCGGACCGCCGCGCCGTGGAGCAGGTGAGGGAAGATGGCGCGTGTCAGCAACCAGGGAGCCCGGACGTTGGTGTCCATCATCCGCTGCCAGTCTTCCGCACTGCACTCCCGCAGCGGCCACGCACAGCCCGGCGTGCTGGGTATTGCGGCATTGTTGACAAGGCCGCACAGGGAGCCGCAGCGCTGCCTCACTGAGTCGCAGGCTTCCTCCAGATCCTTTTGTTTTGTTATATCGGCGGGAACAAGGTGACAGTTGGCCGGGCTGACGCCGAATACCCGCTCCAACTCTTGCAGTGACTCCTCCAGCTTGCCGACACGTCGTCCGGTCAGAAAGACGGTACCGCCCGCCGCCGCCAGCGCGCATGCCAGACTGCGGCCGTAGCCGGTGCCCGCCCCGGTTATCCAGAACGCCTTCCCGTTCAATCTTGCCCAGCGCTGCGGCGAAAGCCCGAAAAGATGTTCGCGCCAATCGCGCGCCTCGGCGTGTTCCAGAACCCCGCGCGTTGCACCTTGCAGTGCGGAACGGCCGAGCCTTCTGATCAGTCGGTGCAACATCAACGGCCTTTGAATCGCAGCCGCTCCTTCCGCAAAAGGGCTTTAGCGGCGATCCTCTTCTTGGAGTTTCTTGACGTAGTACCGCCAGACCCATAGGTCATTGAACGTGGAGCCGATGTCTGGGAGTTCCGCTATATCTTCGGGCGCGATATCGGGCGCTTTTCTGCCGGTCTGCGCTACCTGTAAGGTGGTTCTCGCCAATGTATCAAAGTTCAGAGCGCGCACCGTGGCTTCTTCCACGCTCTTACCTGTCACCGTGATCCCATGACCTTTCATAAGGCAGAGCCGCTTGTCACCCATAATATCGATCATGGGAGCCGCCAGTTCAGGACGGGTAATGAGAAAAGAGCGGGGAAATACCGGGACGCCTTCTAAGGCCATCCGCATTGCCGGCATATTAAACGCGCCAAAGATCGGACGGAGCTCTAAATCGGCAATCCCGCAAATAAGGGCCTCTCTCGGATGGGCGTGGATGACGCAACCTACCTCGGGACGCTTTTTATAGATCTCCCCGTGGATGGGAAGTTCGTTGGGTGCTTGATACTCTTCTTTTCCAAGCGCTCCTTTGCCATCGAAGTTTACCCGCCTTATCGCGTCGACCGATGTGTAACGCACTCCCTGCTCTTTTTGGCTCCGGCATCGTATCCACATTTCCTGACTATCCGGGATTCGAGCGCTGACATGGCCTAGAATACCTTCAACCAAACCTTCCATGGCCAAGATGCGGCAGGAGAGAGCGACCTTTTCTCGGAGCTCTTCTATAGGATCAGCCATTTACGTTGAGGTGACGGGCAGGTATTAATGAGTTCGTCGGTAAGTAGACATTGGAGTCCATTCGATGGCGGTTCTCTGGCCCTTGTTGGCAAACCAGGCCACTCTCCGTCATGCCCGCGTAGGCGGGCATCCAGTCTGCTTTTCCGTCCCTCCCCTGGATTCCCGCTTTCGCGGGAATGACGAAACCCGCCCTGTTCAAGGTTTGCCTTTTGAAGGTCCTTGGAGACGTAAAGTTACTTATGAACTCCTTAATAGCTACTTCTGCTTTTCTAATTGGCGAAGCTTATATCTCTGGATCTTGCCGGTGACCGTTTTCGGCAGCTCGTCCACGAACTCAATCCAGCGCGGGTATTTGTAGGGCGCCAGCCGATCCTTCACAAACCTCTGGAGATTTTTCACCAGCTCGGGACCGGCTTGAACGCCCGAGCGAAGCGTGACAAAGGCCATGGGCTTAACGAGACCCATTTCGTCCTCGCTGCCGATCACGGCGCATTCAGCCACGGCCTCATTCTCAAGCAGCGCTTGCTCCACCTCCAGAGGCGAGACCCAGATGCCGCTGACCTTGAGCACGTCGTCGGTGCGGCCGGCATAGAAGAAATACCCGTCCGCGTCACGGGAGTAGCGATCGCCGGTGCGCATCCAGCGGCCGACAAAAGTCTCCTTGTTCTTTTCGTGTTTGTTCCAATAGCCCGCGGGCAGGCTGTCACTGGAGACCCAAAGATCACCTATCTCGCCGGGCGGGACTTCTTTTCCTTCGGGATCTACGATCTTGGCTTCGTAGCCCGGCAGCAGCGGTCCGCTGCTCCCGCGCTTGACCTTTCCAGGGATGTTGGTGATGTAGACCCAGCCGACTTCGGTCGAGCCCAGACCATCGACGATCTCGATCCCGAAGCGCCGTAGCCAGCGGTCGTATAGAGGTCCGGGCAGGGCTTCTCCGGCAGAGACGCACTGGCGCACCGAGCTCAGGTCGGCATCGAGGCCCTTGTCTTCGATCTCACGCAGGATCTGCCCGTAGGAGGTTGGGACGGAGAAGAAGGCGGTGGGACGGTAGCGCCGAATGTTCCGCAACACCACGGCCGGCTCCTGCCGATCGGGCGAGAGCACCACGGCGGCCGAATAATAAAGCGGAAGATAGAGCGCCATGTTCAGACCGTATGAGAAGAACAACCGAGGCACGCAGTAGCTGATGTCATCCGGAGTAAAGCGCATAACGTGGTAGCCCCAGGTCTCGACGCTGTAGACCAGATCATGGTGGAGGTGGATAACGCCCTTGGGTTGCCCGGTCGTGCCGGAGCTGTACAGCCAATAGGAGGCGTCGTCCCGGTGAGTCGGGAAAACTTCAAGTTTGGAGGAGCTTTCAGCGGCTAACCGCTGAAACGAATGGTTCTCGCCTGGATCATCGCCGGCCACGATGACGTGACATAAAAAAGGGCATTGACCTCTGGCTGCCGCGATCTTGGGCAAGAACTCCTGGGTCGTCA
>JACPFH010000639.1 GCA_016183075.1 Deltaproteobacteria bacterium
CAATCATTGAAAGTGCCGAAAAACTCCTGAGAGTGAACTTGATCTCGTCGACTAGCTGAAGGTTTTTATCCGAAAGGGGCTTGGTGAGAATTTCGGCTAACATGATCGTGGAGGACACCGCTCTTAGAAGGCCGCTTTCCAAAAGGCGGAATATCGGCTCCACTAGGTCACCATAAGGGGCTACATCTTCTATAAAATAAATGAGCGGAGCAGTATCCAGAGCTACTGTCTTGTGTTTCTCGACGGCCCGCCGAAGCCTAAGTTCCCCGCCACTCATCGCGCAACTTGTCGATATAGGTATCGATCTTCCTTCGACCTCCCCAGGTCCCTTTGCCGAGGCCACGCAAGCGTTCCGTCGCGCTTCGGGGTTTAGGGCGGAGAATGATTTTTTCGCCTTCCACGATCGCTGCAAGCTCATCCCCGGGTTTCAACCCCAGCAGTTTACGGATTTTCTTGGAGATCACAATTTGCGACTTTTGGTTGAGCCTTACTACAGTATCCATGTTTGTAACCCAGGATTGAATTTGGGGTAAATCTATCAAATACGTATGCTTATGTCAATTTGTCCGGGCCTTCCCCTCAGCCGCGCCGTCGGCGGCAGAATCACAAGGTTAACCATCGCCACGGTCAGTCCGAGTCAACCGTAGAATTTCCTCTATCAGGGATAGACAAAAAACTACCCTTTTTCTGTCTCCTCGCCCGCCTTGCAATCCCCGGCCTGGTACAATTCTTCTCCTCTCTCACCACGTTAGGCTCATTGCGTCTCGTGCCCTGTGGCATGGCACGCCGCTTGCTCCTGTCTGAAGCAGGCTCAACTCTTCCGTACAAGGAAGATGAGCACGGGGAGGTGTGTTATGAAACTCAACAAACTGTTTCTGATTGTGACCCTCACGACGCTGCTTTGCGGTTCAGTGGCGATGGCGCAGCAGGCGCCTCCGACCCAACGGAAGGGCCAAACAGTGAAGACTATCGCTTCGCTCGAAATCGGTCCTCAGATCCCGGAGCTTCAAGGCCGCTACCTCAGGGCGCGGGTGTTCACCTACGAACCCGGTGGTAACGGCCTACTTCACAGCCACCGGAATCTTCCCGTGATTTTGTACATCCTTCGCGGCACCCTTACCGCTTGCTCGCCCGATGGCAAGTGCGCGGAAATCCACGAGGGACAGGCGCAGGCAGAAGGCAAGGATGTCACTCACTGGGTCGAGAACAGAGGCGCGACTCCATTGACGTACATCGCAGTGGACATCGGGAAGGAGCCGTAAGGACCCTAACAAGCGAAGAGGTAACTTAGGTTGACGTCGGGATTCGTCACGGGATAGCCTCTGAGGCTGAATCCCCCGGGCCGACCAGGACAGGAGCCATGGGTAAGATTTTGAAGTTCCTTCTAGTCATAGGAGCGTTACTTGTATGTGCAGCCGTAGCCAACGCGCAGCAGCCGAAGAAAGTCCCCCGAATAGGTTTCTTATCGGCGGCCCTTGTTGAGCCGTTTCGCGAGGCATTCCGTCGGGGCCTGCGTGAGCAGGGCTATGCGGAAGGTCAAAACCTCGCCATCGAGTGGCGGCACTCAGAAGGTAGGGTGGAAAGACTCCTTGCCGTCGCAACCGAGCTCAGCCGTCTCAAGCTGGATGTGATCGTGACCGGCGGTACGCCAGCGCTTCTTGCTGCCAAGGATGCCACCAGAACGATCCCGATCGTGCTGTGTATTGGCGACCCTGTTCGAGAGGGATTCGTCGCCAGCCTGGCTCGGCCCGGCGGGAACATCACAGGTTTGGCCTCGATTTCCTTGGACTTGGCAGGGAAACGGTTAGAACTGCTAAAAGAGACCGTTCCCAGGCTCACACGGGCAGGCGTTCTTTGGGACGCGGCCGACCAGGGCGCCGCCGCCAATTTCAAAGAGACCGAGGCCGCGGGCAGGACGTTAGGGGTGCGGGTCCAATCCCTGGAGGTGCGGAGCCCTGAGGATTTCGAAAGTGTATTCAAAGCGGCGACTGCGGAACGAGCCGCCGGTCTCATCGTCCTGCAGGGCGCCCTCATCCGTCCTCATCGAACACGAATCGTGGAACTGGCAACAAAGGGTCGATTGCCAACGATGTTCGCGGATGGCAGGCACGTGGAATCCGGGGGGCTCATGTCCTATGCGCTGAACTATGCCGACTTGTTCCGCCGCGCCGCCTACTTCGTTGACAGAATCCTGAAGGGCGCCAAGCCGGCGGATCTGCCTGTCGAGCAGCCGACAACATTTGAGCGCGTGATCAATCTCAAGACCGCTAAGGCACTGGGATTGAAAATTCCTGCGCACCTGCTGATGGAGGCGGATAAGGTGATTGAGTGAAAAGAGGCAGTAGGCGCGAGGCAATAGGCAATAGAAAGGGATTGTAGATTTGCGATTTTCGGTTTTGGATTGGAATATCTCGTTTCCCTCTCCCCGTGGGAGAGGGCTAGGGTGAGGGAAGAGGTTCATGGACCGGAGCGTCTCAAGACTTCGGGACCGTGCCCGCCAACTGCGTCGTAACCAGACTGAGGCAGAGCAAAGGCTCTGGACCCGGCTTCGTGCATGACAACTTTGCGGTGCCAAGTTCCGCCGCCAGCATCCTATCGACCACTTCATCGCCGACTTCTGCTGTGTGGAATATGGCCTACTGGTAGAACTCGATGGCGGTCAGCATGCTGAGCAGGTTGAAGCCGATCGGAGAAGGTCTGCCTTCTTGAAGCGCAGCGGGTATAGGGTATTGCGTTTTTGGGACAACGAAGTAATGGAAGATGTCGAGGCAGTCCTCGAGCAAATCGCGGCGGTCCTAAAAGACCCTCACCCTAACCCTCTCCCTGTTAGGGCGAGGGAAGGGAGACATTCACGCTGAAACCGAGGCGAGTGGCAGGACTTATAAAGGCGACCAACGAAATTATCGCCATGAAAGTGGCCTCGATGAAGACACTTCGTGCGCGAGGATGGCTACGCTAATCCAAAAGCTCAAATCCAAATTCCAAATCAAGAGGGTTGGGCAGAAGCGGGGTCGTCTCGTCCGCCACTATTTTCTCATCTCCGTTGTGCTGATCAGCGGGGGACTGATCACGAGCGGGCTCCTGGAGCTGTATTTCCGTTATCGGGAGAGTTGGGAGCAGCTTGTCCGGCTTCAGCAGGAGATCACTGCGTCGGCTGCATTTAAAATCGAGCGGTTTATCCGGGAGATCGAACAGACGATGAGGGCCACGACGAGGAGCCGCGAGATCACGGAGAAAGGGATTTCGCCCGAATACCACTTCGAGCTGAGGCGGCTTTTGGTCATCTCGCGCGCTATCACCGAGTCCGTGGCGATCGACTCCGAAGGGGTGACGCGAGTAGCGGTGTCACGCTTCACCACTGTTTTGCCGCGAGGTGAGGGAGATTACACCAAGTCACCCGCCTTCCAGCAGGCCAAAGAAGGGAAGTCCCACTTCGGCCCCGTCTACTTCTTTCGGGGCTCCGAGCCTTATATGACGATCGCCGTTCCCATCGAGCGATTCGCCGGCCGGGTGATCGGGGTCCTTGAGGCCAAGGTAAACCTGAAGTACGTCTGGGACGTAGTTTCGGGCCTCAAAGTCGGAAACGCCGGATACGCCTATGCCGTTGCCCGCAATGGCGATCTCATCGCCCACCCTGACATCAGCCTCGTCTTGCAACGGCGCAATGCTGCGCACCTCGATCAGGTGAGGGCTGCTTTTCGGCCCCGACCCGATGGGCAAAAGGCACAGGGGGTCGTTGGGCGGAATCTGG
>JACPFH010000640.1 GCA_016183075.1 Deltaproteobacteria bacterium
CCATCGGCCGCAGCCGAGAGCGCGTTCCCTGAGGGAGCTCGCCCCCCTCGGTCGCGTAGAGGCTCGCCCCGAGACCGGTGAACGTTATTCCGGTATCACCCGAGCTTCAAATTAAAAAATTTCTTGGCGTTCTCGATCAGAACCTTTGGTCGCACCTCGGGCTTAATACTGATCTGGTTGAACTCCTCCATCCATCGTTCGACGGTGAGCGCAGGCCAGTCCGAGCCGAACATGACTTTGTCCTGAATGATCGTGTTGACGTATTGCACGAGCTCGGCCGAAAAATACTTGGGCGCCCAGCCCGAGAGATCGATGTATACATTGGCCTTGTGCCGGGCAACGGCGAGGCTCTCGGCCTGCCAGGGCCACGATGGATGGGCGGAGATGATCTGCAGCTCCGGAAAATCGGCGGCCACTTCGTCTATATAAATGGGCTGCGTATACTTGAGCTTCGTCCCCATACCACCCGGGGTCCCGGCACCGGCAGCGGCCATGCCGCTGTGAAACAGAACCGGGAAGCCCTGCTTTTGAATCTCCTCCCAGACCGGGTAGAACCGCGGGTCATTCGGATAGAAGTGTTGCCGGGCCGGATTGAACTCGCCGATCCCGTGAAGCCCGAGCTCTTCCTTGCAGCGGCGGACCTCCTGGATCGCGAGCTTTCCCTGCCACGGATCGACGATGCCGAAACCGAGAAAGACGTCCGGATGCTTTCGCGCGGCGGCTGCGATGTGATCGTTCGGCACGGGGAGAATTCCCGTGATGGTTTCATCGGTCGTGTTCTGGATCACGGCCATCATCTTGCGGGCGCGGTATTGGTCCGCCATTTCGTCGATGGAAACGGGCTTGCGCTCTCTTCCGAAATAACGCGCCATCTGCTTCGCTCGCTCGCCCCTCGCCTGCAGCGTGCGCTCGTCGCAGAGGTGAACGTGCACGTCGATTGCAATGACTTCCATGGGATTTGCCCTCCTTAGGTTTTGTTGATTCCTTGGTTGCTGACTGTAACTGTTGACTCCGTTAGAAGACGATCTCGCTCATCGCGTATCCTTTAGCCGCAAAGCGGGAAATGGCGGAGCTGGGCCTCGAGCCAACGGGTGTTGACCGTGCCTGCGATGTAATCGGGCTGCGCAAGCAGGAAACGAAGGAAGGGAATGGTGGTGTCGACGCCGCCGACCGCAAAGCTTGCCAGCGCATTCTGCATTCGCTCGGCCGCCTCGCGCCGGTCCTCGCCCCGAGTGATCAGCTTGGCGAGCAGGGAATCATAGAACGGCGGGACGACATATCCCGCGAAACAGTGGGTGTCCACGCGAATGTCCGGACCGACGGGCGGGTCCCATGCGGTGATCGGACCCGGGCACGGCCGAAATCCGTGGTTCGCTGACTCGGCCGTGATGCGGCACTCGATGGCATGGCCGGTGAACCGCACATCCGATTGGGAGATCGAGAGCGGCTGGCCGTCGGCGATTCGGATCTGTTGCTCGACCAGGTCAAGGCCCGTGATCATTTCCGTTACCGGATGCTCGACTTGAATCCGGGTGTTCATCTCGAGAAAGTAGAATTGCTGCTGGTCCTGATCGACGATGAATTCCACCGTGCCGGCATTTTCGTAACCCATCTCTCTCGCGATCGTCGCCCCTGCCTGCCGGATCTTTTCCCTGAGCGCTTCCGAGAGAGGCGGCGCGGGAGCCTCCTCGACGACCTTCTGGTAGCGCCGTTGCAGCGAGCAATCACGCTCGCCGATGTGGACAACGTTGCCGGAGCGGTCGCCGAGGACCTGGACCTCGATATGGCGCGCGTTCGGAATATAGCGCTCGAGGTAGAGCGTGCCATCGCCAAAGGCGGCGCGCGCCTCTGCCGCGGCGGTTTCGAAGGCCTGCCTAAGATCGTTGGGCTCCGTAACGATCTTGATCCCGCGCCCGCCGCCGCCGGCTGCCGCCTTGAAGAGGAGCGGGAATCCAATCTCTTCGGCCAGCCCGCACGCCTCCCGGAGATTCTTCACCTTCTTCGAGCCGGGAACGACCGGGATGCCGTATTCGCCGACCACGGCTCGAGCGAAAAGCTTGTTGCCCATCTGGCGAATGTTTTCCGGGCGGGGCCCGATGAACTTGAGCCCATGTTTCGCGCACGCCTCCGCAAGCTCGGGATCCTCGGCAAGGAAGCCATAGCCAGGGTGGATGGCATCGGAGCGGGTGCCGAGGGCGGCGGAAATGATCGACTCTATTTTCAAATAACTTTCAGCGGAGCGTGCGGGGCCAATACAGACGGCGCGATCCGCCATCCGCGCCGGAAGGCTTTCCCTATCGGCCTGCGAGAATGCGGCGACCGACTCGATCCCCAGCGCGCGGCATGCCTTGATGACGCGGATCGCGATCTCGCCGCGATTCGCCACCAGAACACGCGCGATGTTCATTCCGGACCCTCTTCATCGAGAACTCCCTCCGGACGGACCAGGAAGAGCGTTTGGCCGTACTCCACGAACTGACCGTTATCGACGCAGATTTTCGCGACCGTGCCGCGGACGCCGGATTTCACGGCGTTGAAGACCTTCATGACCTCGATGAGCCCCACGGTCTCGTCCTCGCCGACGCGGCCGCCGACGTGAACGAAGGGGGGAGACCCGGGCTCCGGTGTCGTATAGAATGTCCCCACCATCGGCGCCGTAATGGCCACGGCTCCCTTGATCGCTTCCGTCTCCGCGAGACTGGGTGCAGGTTGGGGCGGCCGGGCTTGCGGCGGCGCCTCTTTAACGTCTACCGGGGGTCTCGGCGAGGCTTGGGAAACAAGGCCGGGAGCCGCCCCCGGGGTGACCGCCGTGCTTGGCACATATCCGCTCTTGCTCACGGTGAGTTTCAGATCTCCAAGCTCGAGCTGCAGGAAATCGAAGGTGGATTTTTCGATCAGATTCAAAATCTGAAGGACTTCATCTTCGGTCAACGTCGTGGTTCTCCCTCTGTGGATTTTTCGGTTCCGGATCCGCGCCGCCTGATCTAACTCGAAGTCGACCGGTCGCTGCGTAAGATCAGCACCGAGTGAATTCGAATGCTCTGTTTATAAGATATCCGCTATCCCGTCAAGAAGCGAGGAGGATAGCCACCTTGACAAGCCCTAGGGTGCGTTATATGGAAGCCGATTATGGATTCGTGGGCCGGCCCGCCGCGCATTTTGCCGTCCTCGACTCCTTTTATTGACTCCGGACGCGGGCTGTTAGCGCCCCCAACGGGTGTCGCGTGTCGGTAGAAGAACCGGTCCGTTCCCGGCATCTACGTGGCCCGATTGGCTGGTTTGCGAATCTGATCCTCGTCGCTTTGCCCCTGACCGGGGTCTTTTTTCTTCTCGACATTCCCCAGCGAATCGACTGGATGGTTTTTCCGGAGCAGTACGTAGGGCTGTTCCTGGGTTTAGCCCTATGTGGCACTTTTCTTATCGTGCCGGCACGCCGATCGGGAGACAAGGATCGGGTGCCCTGGTATGATTTTTTGGCCGCAGTCGCAGGTTTAGCGGTTGGCCTCTACGTCTTCATTTATTACCCGAAATTAGTGAACTCCTTGGGCGAGATCCGGCTCGAGAGGGTCATCCTGGGATCGATTTCGGTGCTACTGCTCCTGGAGGCATCGCGCAGGCTTGTGGGGTGGCCCCTGGTCATCATCGCTGGTTTTTTTCTCTTCTATGCGAACTTCGCATACCTGTTTCCGGGCGACTTCTACGGGAAGGGTTGGTCCCTAAGCCGATTGTCCACCTACCTTTATCTCGACGCCAACGGTATTTTTGGCATCGCGCTAAAAATTGCCGCTGGCATCGTACTGGTGTTCATCCTGTTCGGGGAGACCCTTTACGCAACGGGCGGGGCCGAATTTCTGAGCGATTTTGCTCTCGCGGTCATGGGTCGCTTCCGTGGGGGACCGGCCAAGATCGCTATTGTCTCATCAAGCCTTTTCGGCAACAGCAGCGGCAGCGCCGTGGCCAATGTCGTGGTCGACGGCACGTTCACGATCCCGATGATGAAGAGGGCGGGATATCCGGCTCCGGTTGCCGCAGCAATAGAAGCGGTCGCCTCCACAGGCGGCCAGATCATGCCGCCCGTCATGGGGGCCGCGGCGTTCTTGATCGCGGAATATCTCGCTATCCCCTATGCACAGGTGGCGCTGGCAGCGCTGATGCCCGCGATCCTTTATTACGTAGCCCTTTTCATCCAGGTTGACCTTCTGGCCGCCCGCAACGGAATACGGGGGTTGCCGCGCGAACAACTGCCAAAGCTCCTTGCGGTCATGCCCAGGTCGGCGGGCTTTGTCGTTCCGCTGGCGGTTCTGATCCTGTATATGTTTGTTTGGAACCGGCGGCCGGAGGAGGCAGGCCTGATGGCGGTGGTCGCGGCGCTCGTCACGGGCTTTTTCACACCCGGAGTCAAGCTCGGCCCGCGCGCGCTCCTGAATATTATCATGAGTACCGGCCGGGGGCTCCTGGAGATTGCGGCCATCACCGGCCTGGCCGGCGTGGTAATCGGGGTCCTTCAGCTCACCGGTCTCGGCTTTACACTAACCTTCACGCTCATCAACATCGGACAGAACAGTGCGTGGTTGCTGCTTGGCCTCACCGCGATCGTCAGCCTCATTCTTGGCATGGGCATGCCCACAACGGCGGTTTATATTCTCCTCGCGGTCCTCGTTGCGCCGGGTCTGTCGCAACTGGGCATCATGCCGATCGCCGCTCATTTGTTCATCTTTTACTTCGGCATGCTCAGCATGATTACCCCGCCGGTGTGCCTGGCCGCTTACGCCGCAGCCTCCATCGGTAAAACCGATCCTATGCGGACCGGATGGGAAGGGATGCGGCTTTGTGCTATCGCCTATATCGTCCCGTTTCTCTTCGCTTTTTCGCCTTCTTTGCTCTTGGTCGGCAACTGGTATTCTGTGCTTCTATCCGTGGTCACAGCGATCGCCGGTGCGGCCGTGTTCGGCGTCGGCATCGTGGGTCATCTCTTCGCTTCCATCGGTCCCATCCGGCGGTTTCTGTTTGTCGTGGTCTCGATCGGTTTATTGCTTCCGGTAGCCAGTCGTGGCGACCATTTGCACACAACATTGATTATTAACGGTCTCGCCACGTTCCTCGCGATCGTCCTGGTGGGACTGGAATGGCGCGCTCGAAACCGCGCCAGGCTTGGCATCGATCTCGGCCGGGCGGAGGCCGGCGGAGTAGCCCTTGCGGAGGTGCGTCGGCCGCAGCACGAAAAGCCTTAGCGGAACCGCACTCGGTCAAAGGAGATCTGCCAATGAAGCGTCTGCAGGGAAACAGTTTGCCAGCTCTGGAGACATCCTGATAATAGGACAGGGGAAGGGGACGGTCCCCATTCCGGAAGGGGGACTGTCCCGCTCCTAGTTGACGAGATAAGTTCGAGGAGGAACAAAGATGAAAACGAAGTCGACAAACGGCACAACCACGGCGATTTTTGCGACTCTGGCCGCCCTGGTTTTACTGGGTACGACCCCGGCTCGAGCAGCGAAGATCGACTGCGGCCCGGTACGCAACACGAGCGGAGGCCTGCCGCGCACCGCGACGATTGGGACCAACCCGATCGGTACGGGCGCTCACGCGATGGCGACGGCTTTGGCCGCGACCGGCAGCACTCACACCCCGATCTCGGTGAAGGTTCAGCCCCATAGCGGGCCCAATGCCTGGATCTCGCTCTTGCAGAATGGAGAGCTGGAGTTCGGGATCATCAACACTATCGATTCTTACATGGCCATGACCGGAACCGGCAATTTCCCGAAGCCGAGTCCGGCTCTGCGCGTAGTTTCCGGAGGCGTTTTCCCATTTTTCACCGGGATATTCGTTCGCGACAGATCCGATATCAAGGAACTCAAAGACCTCAGGGGCAAGCGCGTTGCGTGGGATTACGGCGGTCATGCCGCCAACCAGACCTTCCTGAACGCGGCGCTTGAAATCGCCGGAGTGAAGCCCGGCGAGGTAATCCAGGTTCGGTTATAGAACATGGCCGACGGCACGCGGGGCGTTGTGGAAGGGCGAGTCGATGCAACTAACACCGGGGTGGGGATCGCCATTAACGAGGAGGCTAACGCGGCCGAGCCCATTCGCTTCCTGAGCGTGCCGAACACCGAGGCCGCCAACAAAATTCTCGTCAAAGTGGGCGCTTCGGTCGCGAAGGCGCCGGCCACTACCGGCGTCAAAGAGGGGAACACTATGATCGGCTATCCGCTCACGCTCGCGGCCTCGACGCACATAAGCGAGAGAACCATCTATACGCTCGTCAAGGCATGGTGGGAAAACCTCGGTGAAATCCAACCCAAGCACCCGTTGCTGAAGCGATGGACCAAGGAAACTCAAGCAATCACCAACTTCACGGTTCCCTATCATCCGGGAGCCGTCAATTTCTACAAGGAAGTGGGCGCCTGGACGGCAAAGCACGAGGCCCGGACAAAGGAGCTCTGCCAGTAAAGCCGCGATCGAGTTTGCGTTCGCGCGCGGGGAGCGAGCCGACGCGAGCGGTGAGTTGGGATGGAAGGGGAAAGTCATGATTAGAAGATACGGCCGGATGTTACTGGCTTTCGTTCTGGGCTCAGCTTGGATGCCGGGTGCGTCGGAAGCGGCGGCGCCTTTCTATGAAGGCAAAACGATTCGCATCATTGTCGCCACCACACCAGGAGGAGGTTTTGACGCCTACTCCAGAACCATAGCGCGCCATATGGGGAAGTACATCCCGGGCAATCCCACTATCATTGTTGAGAACATGCCGGGGGCCGGGATGTTGATTGGAACTAACTACGTCTATAAGCAAGCAAAGCCAGATGGGCTGACTATGGGCAATTGGATCGGTACCTTGGTCCTGGGCCAAATCACAGGCCGCAAAGGAGTCGAGTTCGATGCGCGAAAATTTGAATACGTCGGCGCTCCCATAAAGAATCATGACCTCTGCCTCATGACAAAGGCCAGTGGTATCACGAGCGCTGAGAAATGGGTCGCTTCCA
>JACPFH010000641.1 GCA_016183075.1 Deltaproteobacteria bacterium
TCGCGCCGTCCTCACATTCACACCCCTTCGATACGGCCCGGCGGGCCTACTCAGGACAGGCGGTGGATCTCCAAGAAGCCACGGGCGAGCCTGGCATCCGTGTTGCCGAATATTGTCTGGTGATCAATCAATGGCATCTGCTTTTATGGCCGCGGTGAGATAGACAGCGCTCCGAGGTCATGCCGTGGGTTACCTGAAAAAACTCCTTT
The DNA here is from genome assembly GCA_016183075.1 of Deltaproteobacteria bacterium. Taxonomy (GTDB): domain Bacteria; phylum Desulfobacterota; class Binatia; order UBA9968; family UBA9968; genus 2-12-FULL-57-22. The sequence goes on from JACPFH010000641.1 coordinate 210, forward strand.
AAATTCCTCTGATGGTAAACGCGCCCGACTGTGAGGCGGCTGAGATGCTTTGCTACTAGGCCTGACCCTGCCCCACACTCATCAGATCAGCGTAGGCATCGGAGAAGCGCGCGCCCGGATAGTAGGTCGCCTTGTAGGACGGCCGCGCCTTGATGCGGGCCCACCATTCGGTGACGCGTGGATGCCCCCGCTCCCACATGTCCGCGTGGCCCAGGTCCTCCAAGCGGTCGATGGTGGGCGTGAGGCACACATCCACCAACAGGAACTGCCTGCCCATGATCCAGGGGCCGCCGGTCTCGGCGAGCGCCTTGTCCATGCGCTTGATGGTGTTCTCGAGGTTCTCCATCGCCGCGTCCATGTCCTCTTTGGGGAAGCCGGTCTGGCCCATGCGGTGATAGAAGTGCTTGCGAAGCGGCCGCCTGTCCGCCTGCGCGTTGAATTGCTCCTTTGTGAGCCGCTTCAGGTTGTGCACTAGCACGCGGTTAAAGGAGGGGTAGCGGATCGACGGTGTCGGCACCTCCTCGATGTAGCGGAGCCAGGCGCGCATCTTCGCGCGCCCCAGCGCATCGGGCGGCGTCATCGAGGCTTGCGGGAACACCTCGTCGAGGTACTCGCAGATCACCGAGGAATCGATGATCGGATTGCCGTCGTGCACCAGGGTCGGCACGACGCCGTTCGGATTGAGCTTGAGGTATTCCGGAGTCAGGTGCTCGCCCTTGGCGCTGTCCAGCCGACGGTCCTTCCATTCGAGCTGCTTCTCGGCAAGCACGATGCGCACCTTCTGGCTGCAGGTCGACATGGGGAAGTTGTAGAGCTCAAGCATGGGCTCGGTCCTCCCGTTGGCCCGGTCACTGCGCCGGTGAGTTCTTCCGCCGCGCGAGCACAACATGACCCCGTGCGGAGGCGGGCACAGCCACCCGTTGCCAATCCTACCGGGCCCAAGCGGCTGGCGCAAAAGCAAGCTTGCCGGCTCTCGCTTTGGGGTGGACAATATCCATAACGAGCTGTTAGGTCAACCTGTCTGCCAAGACAGGCCCACACTGGGCTTTCAAATGCATCAAGCTCCTGCTTCAGCTTGTCCCTCAGATCGAACTCGCTCTCATATGTGATGTAGCGATAAGGGATGAGGTCGAAATGAACCTTGGAGCGGGGTCGGGGACAAGGACAATTCCGAAGCGGCCGTTCAGCGAAAGGGGCAACGCGAGGAATGTGATGAGCCGCCATAGCTCTCCCTGAAATACCAGCTCGGGGATGAGCGCCAAGTGCCGCCAGCAGCGCGCGTCGGAAAAAACCAGCGCGAAGCCGATCACCTGAAGGCCGACCAAAAAGCCCGCGATGTTAGGAATCGCAAGCCAGTGGAGCCGTCGCTCAACTCTGGCAAGCCATATCGGGCCCTCTCCGTAAAGCATAGGTTTTTCTGAGGTAGAAAATTGGAGCAGAAGGCACTGGGCAGTGAATGGGTCAAATGATCGCGACGAGATCGATTTCGATCAGGGCGCCGCGGGGAAGCTCGGCGACGCCTACGGTGGAGCGGGCCGGTTTGGCTTTTCCCAAGTACTCGCCGTAAATTTCGTTCACCGCCGCAAAGTCCGCCATGGTCTTGAGATATACGGTGGCCTTCACGACCCTGTCCATCGTGGTGCCGGCGGCCTCCACGACCGCCTTTAGGTTTTCCAAGACTCGGCTGGTCTGGGCGGCGATTCCTCCTTCGACCAGGGTTCCTGTTTTCGGGTCGAGGGCGATCTGACCCGCCGTGAAAAGAAATCCGCCCACGCGAATGGCCTGCTCGTAGGGGCCTATCGCCTTTGGCGCGCCATCGGTTCGCACTTCTTCTGCCTGCATGTCGGGATTTCTCCTTCTTTCTTCTGACTTTGGTCGAATCCTATAATAGGACTTTCTCGCTAGGCAAACAAAGCAGGAAACAGATCTTGGACGTTATTTCTTGCAATTTTTCCTCGCTCCGTCTTATGATTCGATGGGCCGGGGGTTGAAGCTATGATCGGAAGAATCGTTAGTTTGGGCTTGACCGCGCCATTGATGGCCGAGGTTGTCTGGGCCGACGTCGGCCACGAGGGTCATGCGTCGAGAATCGTCGCTCCGCTTTGGGTCTGGGCCGTCGGCCTCGGCTTTTTGACCCTTATCGTTCTCGTCTTCATCTGGCAGGCGCGTCAGGGGCGGCTGTTTCAGGAAAAATTCAGCGGTTTTAGCCGGAACGCGCGCCTCCTCCTTATTCGGAGCCCCTTTAGCGGGCTTTCCGTTAGCCTGTTGCGTCTCCTCTTTAACCTTTATCTGCTGGCTGTCGGCTTCGACCTGCTCTTCGTCGCGAAGTTCACAGCCATCAACTGGACTTTTCACGGCCTTTCCGTGATTCCCTCGGGAATCCTTTCGGACCTGTTCGGCCGCAGGCGAGTATACCTGATCGCCTTTAGCGGCAATCTTCTGGCCACGACGGCAATCATCTTTATAACCGACCCCGCATGGCTTCTTTTCGTGGCCGCGCTCATCAGCCTATTCGAGGGCGGCCACGCCATTGTTGGTCCTCCGTTCATGGTCGAGCAGAGCCGTCCGGACGAGCGCGTTCATTTGTTTAGCCTGAACGGCGGGATCCAGGTCGGAGCGGCAAGCTTGGGAAATTTGGCGGCCGGTGTGCTCCCGTTTGTTTTCGCGTACTGGTTTGGCATCGGGCCCGAAAGCGCATGGGCAAGGCGCGCCGCTTTACTGTGTGCAGTTCCGGTCATGTTGCTTTCGATGATCCCCATCTATCTGATTCGGGAGGAATGGAAACCCATCAATGTTCGCCGGTGGGTGGAAGGGATTGAAAATTACGGACGGATTGGGATGCTCGCCCTAACCGAGGGGCTGATCGGTTTGGGCTTGGGTTTTTCCGCGCCGTTTTTCAACATTTTTTTCGAGCAGAGGCTCCAAGCCTCGACCGCGGACATCGGGATCATCTTTGCTCTGGGATCGATTCTGACGGCGATCGCAACGCTCTTTGTCCCGGTTCTTGTGCGCCGCTTCGGACGTGTGCGCACCGTGACGCTGGTGAAGCTGCTCGGAGTCCCCTGTCTTGTTCTTCTAGGGATGGCGGAAAACCTTTATGGGGCCGGGCTCCTTTACATTCTTGCCATCGTGTTCATTGGCGGCGTCTTTCCGAATAAGGGCATGTCCGATCCTATTTATACTCTCTTTGCCATGGAAGTGGTCAAGGAGCGCGAGCGGGGCACGACCAACGGCATCATGCACGCCTTCGTGGAGTTTCCCATGGGGATTGGGGCAGGTCTGGCGGGCCCGCTTTTGGCGGCGGGCGACTGGCAGAGCGCTTATGGGATCGGCGGCGCGGTCTTCGCGCTGGCATTTGCGTTATACTATCTCTACTTTGCGCGTCTTGAGGCGAGAGAGGCTGCGCTGGCGCCGGCCACGGCAGGCTGAGACCCGCGCCTCGGAGATTCGTTTTTTTGGCTGAGCGTGACGCTTCTTACGGCCCATAAGATTCTCATCACCACGGCGGTGGTCTTCTTTTTTGGCTTCGCCTTGTGGGAAGCGCGAAACTATCTGGCAAGCAGTGATTTGTGGGCGTTGCTCCGAGGCCTAATCTACTTTTTGGTCGCCGTGGGGTTTGCGTTCTATCTGAGATCGCTCGGGCGTTGGTTGAAGTAGCTCCGGAGGGCGGTTAAGAGAGATCATGGATCCCGAGCCTTTCCTGGTGCCGGTCACCGAAGAAGAAATCCGCCGCGAGCGGCAAAAGGCCCGCGAGCTGCGCGCCAGCCAGTGGTGGAAGCGAAAACGATCCAAGGGCGTTTGCCACCACTGCGGGGGGAAGTTCCCGCCCAAAGAACTCACCATGGATCATTTGATCCCGATTATCCGCGGCGGCAAGTCCACCAAAGGAAA
>JACPFH010000638.1 GCA_016183075.1 Deltaproteobacteria bacterium
ACCGTCCCCCCTTGACTCGCGTAGAAAAATTGGGCTGTAACGCCGTCCGAGCCGGCAAGGTCTGAGGTCGAAAGAGACGGAGAACCGTTGCAGGTGGAGAAAATCTGGACGAGAAATAGATGAGGTAAAAACCACTTGAGCATAGCCGCAATGAATACGGTGGCCAGTGTAACCGGGAGGCAGGAGAAAGTCAATACATAGACTATTAAACGTTTAAGTTTCTGTCTCTGTCCCAGGCCTATCGGTCCCGTTCACTCCTGGCGCCACGGGCATAGCTTAGGGGGCCGATTGCAGCCGCAGTCAACTTGGAGTAACTATCGGGCCGAGATGAAAAAGTCCTTTTGCTGGCTTGCCTTTTTGGCGCTTTTGAGCCACGCGCTCGTTGCCTGCGATGGATCTCGGGACGGCCACAAGGTGCTTCGGGTCGGGTTTGTCCCGGCAGAAAACGTGCAGCAGGTTGCTCAGAACGCCCAGCCGATAGTTGAGATTCTGCAGAAGCGGCTCAACATGGAAGTCCAGCCGTTTGTGGCGACCGACTATACCGGGGTCGTCGAAGCGCTGCGCGCGAACAAGCTCGACATTGCCTTCCTCACTCCCGCCTCTTATGTCCTTGCCAGGCGGGAGGCCAACGTCCGGGTCGCCCTCAAGTCGCAGCGCGGGGGCAACGCTTATTACTATGCGGCGATCATTACCCATGCGGATAGCGACATTCGCCGCTTGGAGGACCTGCGCGACAAAACGTTTGCCTTCAGCGATCCTCTTTCCACGTCCGGCCATGTGTTTCCACGCAAGATGTTCAAAGAAAAGGGCATCAATCCGGTCAGGGATTTCAAAAGCGTCATCTATTCGGGCGGGCACGACGCCACGGTCCTGGCAGTTTTGAACCGCAAGGTGGATGCCGGCGCGACCTTCGCGAACACCCCCGAAGGCAAGGACGGCGCGTGGATGCAATACTTGAAGGATCCCGCGGAGCAAAAGAGAATTCGCGTCATCGCCTATTCCGAGCCGATCCCGGCGGATAATCTGGTCATCAGCGCGAACCTCGATCCCGCGCTGGCAAAAAAGATCGAGCAGGTTTTTGTTGATCTGAGCGAGGATCCCAAAGGAGTCGAGATGCTGCGCGACCTGTACAAGATTGACGGCTTCGTCGCAGCGACGGACGCGGATTACGAGCCGGTGCGGGAGGCCTTTGAAATTGCCGGAATCAACCTCAGGGAGGCCTTGAAGAGAAAAAAGCCATGACTATCCTGGAGGTAAAAGACCTCCGCAAATCCTACGGACCCTTCTCCCCGGTCCTTCGGGGCGTAAACCTGACCGTCGAGCAAGGGGAGTTCTTGGGCATCATCGGGATGAGCGGAGCGGGGAAATCGACGCTGCTTCGCTGCATCAACCGGTTGATCGAGCCCACCTCCGGCGAGATCCTCATCCCCCGGTCGGTTTTCATGTCCGATGCGGACGGCGCGAAGATCGATGTTTGCAGACTCGGACTCGGCGGGTTACGGCTTTTGCGGCGCCGTGTGGGCATGATTTTCCAGCAGTTCAATATCGTCAAGCGGCTTTCCGTTATCGAGAACGTTTTGGCTGGAGGCTTGGGCTACCAGCCGACATGGCGCAGCTGCTTAAAGTTTTTTTCCCAAACCGAGCGGCGCCACGCGCTGTTGAACCTCAAGCGCGTCGGGCTGCTCGATCACGCTTATAAACGGGCTGACGAACTGAGTGGCGGGGAGCAGCAACGCGTCGCCATCGCGCGCGTGCTCATGCAGAGCCCGGCGATCATTCTCGCCGATGAGCCCGTGTCCAATCTCGATCCTAAGCTGTCCCGCGTCGTATTGGACATTCTCAAAAAGATTTGTCTCGAGGACGGGATTACCGCCTTGGTTAGCCTTCACTCCCTGGATTTGACCCGGCAGTATGCGGGCCGGATCCTCGGGCTCAGAGAAGGGCGAATCTACTTCGACGCTCCAACTTTAGCATGGAGCGAGGACATGGTGGAAAGGATCTACGAAGGCTCGGGAGCGCAGCCCGAACGCTAGAATCGAGGAGGAAACTGCTTTGGCACGACCATTGCGACCCAAACCGAACGAATCAGAGCCAAACCACTTGAATGAGTTCCCCCCGGCGCCGAGAAGGAGGCTTCGGTCCGTGGCCTTCGTGCTGCTTTTGCTTTTCGTTCTCGGCTGGGCCCTGGAGGGCGCCAAACTAAGGCCTGGGGAGCTCCTTTACGGGATACCGGAAATCGGGATGACCATCGGGCGCATGCTCCCGCCGGACTTCACCAAGGTGGCGGACAGCAAAAGCTATTATTTCCCCGAAAGTCTTTCCCCGGCCGAACTCTTCCTTCCCCTCCCCGTCTCAGGAGACAAGGCGAGGGTTAGGCAGAGATGGTGGGACAATACGTTTCCTCAGACCGTCGTGGGAGCGACCATCGAAACGATCCAGATGGCCTTGGCAGGGACTTTCCTTGCTTTTCTTGTCGCCTTTCCCGTCGGCTTTCTGGCAGCGCGAAACACCACTCCCCACGCCCTGATTTATTCCGGGACGCGCCTGTTCTTGAATTTCTTGCGCACGATTCCCGACCTTGCGCTCGGACTCGTCTTTGTTGCGGCCGTGGGCCTCGGCGCTTTTGCCGGCACGCTGGCGCTCTTCGTCCACACGACAACCGTTTTGGGCAAGCTTTTGTCCGAGTCGGTCGAGAACATCGACGAAGGCGTGGTCGAGGCGATCCGGGCCACGGGAGCCGGCTACGGACAGATCCTCGCCTTCGCCGTCCTGCCGCAGATACTGCCCGATGTGATCTCTTTTACCCTCTACCGCTTGGAGACGAACATCCGGGCCGCCTCGGTCCTCGGCTTGATCGGCGCGGGCGGTATCGGCTATCTGATGAATACGAGCTTCAGGACTTTTCAGTACCAGGAAGCTTCGGCTATCGTGTTGGTCCTGATTCTTCTCGTCATCGTGGTGGATTATGCCAGCTACCGCCTGAGACAATTGGTGGTTTGAATGGACAATTTTTGCCGTTGTGGTAGTCTCACGGCTTGGACTCGAGTAGGCGATGATACGAACGGTCGGTTTGGTGGTGAAATACGAGGAGCCCAAAGCGGCAGAGATCGCAAGCTGGCTCGTCCCCTGGCTGAAGGAGAAAACGAGACAGGTTCTCGTCGAAGCGGGCGTAGGGCGGTTGGGTGGCAGGTCCTGTAGCAAGAAGGAGATGGCCAGGAGAGCGGACCTGATCATCGTGCTCGGAGGCGATGGCACGCTTCTCAGCGTCGCCCGGCTTGTGGAGCGGCCCGAGGTTCCGATTCTCGGCGTGAACATGGGAGGCCTGGGCTTTATCACCGAGGTCGCGGTCGATGAGTTGGAATCGGTTCTGACGCGAGTCCTCGCAGGTGATTACTCCGTCGAGAAAAGGCTGACGCTCGAGATACGGGTTATGGGCAAAAAAGGCTCCCCCAAGAGATTTCGAGTGTTGAACGACGGCGTGATTACCAAAGGGGCGCGTTCCAAGATCATCAGCCTGGAAACCTATGTGGGGAAAGAGTATCTGTGCACCTACCGCGCCGACGGTCTGATCATCTCCACGCCCACGGGCTCGACTGCCTACTCGTTGGCGGCGGGCGGGCCGATCATCTTTCCCTCTCTCGGGGCGATCGTTTTGTGCCCGATCTGTCCCCACACCCTCACCAATCGGCCCATCGTGGTTTCGAGCAAAGCCACGGTCCGAGTGACCCTGCGCTCGGCGGGGGATACCGTGGTCCTGAGCCCCGACGGGCAGGAAGGGATCCTTTTGAACAACGGCGACATCGTCGAGGCCCGGGATTATGGCGTGCCGGTATCGCTGGTGAAGGCTCCTTCCCGGAGCTACTTTGAGGTTCTTCGAAGCAAACTCAAATGGGGAGAGAGGTAAGCGGAATCGAGGATGCTGCGCGAGCTTCGGATTAAGAATTTCGCCGTCATCGACCAGCTCGCGCTGGATCTCAGCGCGGGGCTAAATGTCCTGACCGGAGAAACCGGGGCCGGAAAGAGCATCATCCTGAACGCCCTCGGGCTTCTTTCCGGTGGCCGGGTTTCCTCGGACATCATTCGCCAGGGGGAGGACGAAGCCAGCGTCGAGGCGCTCTTTTCGCCTCTGTCGGCGGCGCTTCGGGAAAAGATCCGGGAGGCCGGATACGATGATGAGGAAGAGCTGGTGGTGCGAAGAATCATCAGCCGGACAGGAAAAAACCGCGCCTATTTGAACGGCAGTCTCTGCCCGGCCACATTACTGTCCGAGATCGGGGCTCATCTCATCCACATCTACGGGCAGCATGAGCACCACGCGCTGCTCAAGCCCGAGGCCCACTTGTCTCTTCTCGATAGCTTCGCGGGGCATGGGGAGAAAGGCGAAGAGATGAAAAAGAGGCGCGAAGCGCTCGGGCATGCCTGGGAGCGGCTGAGCGCGACCAGGGAAAACCTGCTGAGAAGTAAGCAGGAAGAAGAACTCCTGAAAGCCCAGGCTGACGAAATCGCGCAGGCGAAATTGCGCGCCGGAGAAGACGAGGAGCTCAGGGAGAGAAAGAACATTCTCCTCCACGCGGAGAAGCTCTATCGGGGCTGCAAGGAAGGCGAGGAGCTTCTTTACGAGGGCGAGAACGCGCTCGCCGGGCGGTTGGGACGATACGCGCTTCGGCTTCGAGAATTGGCCAACATCGACGGGAGCCTTAGCGGTGCGGTCGAGCTTTTGGAGTCCGCGCTCGCACAGCTCGAAGAGGCCAACTCGTCCCTCCGGCGCCATACGGATCGGATCCAGTTCGAACCCGGGGCGTTGGAACAGCTCGAGGACCGCCTTGCGGAGATCAACCGGCTAAGGCGCAAATACAACGCCTCCGTTGAGGAGATCTTGAACCTCAAAGAAAAGACGGAGGACGAGCTCAGGTCCCTGGATCACCAGGAAGAGGAGCTTCCGCTCCTCGAGAAGGCCTTCGAGTCGACCCGCGACTCGGCGTGGCAGATGGCAGAGACTCTCTCCAATGCTCGAAGGCAGATTGCCAAGAAATTGAAGCGCGAGATGGAGAAGGAAGTGGCGAGCCTGGGGATGCCGCGCACCATCTTTGAGGTGCGTTTTCTGGATGAGGAGGGACGGCGGGATGATCCTCCGTTTCTGGTGGGCGGAAAGCGGATGACAGCTAAGGGGATCGATCAGATCGAGTTCTTGTTCTCGCCGAATCCGGGCGAGGCCGTAAAACCGCTGGCCAAAATTGCTTCCGGCGGGGAACTTTCCCGGCTCATGCTGGCCATTAAGTCTTTGGTGCTGACTCAGGAGGAGATTCCGACTCTGCTCTTCGACGAAGTGGATGCGGGCATCGGCGGCGCCGTTGCCGAGATCGTGGGGAAAAAGCTCAAAAAAGTGGCGTCCGCGCAGCAGGTCATCTGTGTCACCCACCTCCCGCAAATCGCCGCCCTGGCCGATCTCCACTATGGGGTCCGGAAAGAGGTCGAGAAGGGTCGGACCTTTACTGAGGTAAATAAGCTCAGCGAACCCGAACGAGTTGATGAGGTGGCGCGCATGCTGGCCGGGGTGAAAGTCACGGAAAAAGCCAAACGCCACGCCGAAGAGATGGTGAAAGGGTCCGGGGACTGAGACCGGCCGCACAAAAAATTGGTGGAGCCGATGGGAGTCGAACCCACGACCTCTTGAATGCCATTCAAGCGCTCTCCCAACTGAGCTACGGCCCCAC
>JACPFH010000634.1 GCA_016183075.1 Deltaproteobacteria bacterium
GATGGAGGTAAGAGCTATGCAACCTAAGTTTATTCCACACGATCCCCCAAGGATCTATTCGAAGGCTTGTGTCCATGGCAATCTTATTTTTCTGGCCGGGGAAGATTGCAAAGATCCCAGGACCGAGAAAGTGCGGGGGAGCACCGTAGCCGAGCAGGCGGACTACCTTTTTGAGAACTTGAAGGCTACTTTGGAAGGCTTGGGAAGCTCCCTCGACAACGTTGTCAGTCTCACGGGCTATGTTACTGATCCCCGGGGTATGGATGCGTACCTCCAGGCGCGGCGTAAATATCTCCCGCACTGCCCCCCCAGCGCACTCATCATGGGAATCCAGCTTGCCGACCCTGAGATGCTGGTAGAGATCCAGGCTACGGCCGTCATACCAGAAAAGGGCTAGGAACCGCGGTTTGCACGCGGGGACCCTTAAGAGCTACTTGTTCAACTTGGCCGTGACCTCCACTTCGACGAATATTCCGTCCGGGGCAAAGTCATCGACAAAGCCGATCTCCGTTTTTGGAACCCCTAGCCTTTTTTTCTTCTCGAGAAGCTCTTTGAGCGCGTCTATCTTCTGGCTTCGATGGAGGAAATAGGCGGCGCTCGTCACTTTGTCCCAGGAGCTCCCAGCATCCATGAGGGAGCCATCGATTTCAGAGAGGACATCGGTCAACTGGCGGTCGAGGTCGGGCCCAGGCGCCACCGACCCCGAGAGAAAGACAAACGAATCGTAGATCAGATAACGAAGATAGGGCTTGACCGGATCGTATTCGACAGGCTTTCTTTCCGAATTCGGGTTGGCGGGTCTCATCGCGATGAGGTCCAGCGCCACCCTTGCCTTTGAGTCGAAATGCTCCTGAAGGCTGATGTAGCTAGAGCTTGAGGCCTTACCCTTTCCGGCGAGGATTCTGGACCTTTCATCGGCTGCCAGGCCTCGCGTCTTCTTGTCCCTCGCCCAGGTCCGGGTGCGCACGGTGTTCGTAAGGGAAAGGCCCCATCCTCTCAGTTCTTTGTCGAACCGCTGGTAAAGATCGCGCATTTCCTCCTGCACCGTCCCTTCCAGCCGGCCTTTGGAGGAAAGCGCGTAGAATTCTCTCCCATGCTCAAGAAAAAAGTTTTTATTCATATCAGCACCTCCATCTTTGGATCTCACGGTAAGGGAAGATGCAGCGCCTTCGCATCATGCCGCCAGCGGCTCCCCGGCCTAGTTCTCCAAGCCGAGGAGTTTGGCTGCGTTTCCACCAAGAATGCTGTCGCCGGTCCTCAGGCCGGCCCGCTCCAGCGCGCCAAGTGGATCGGGCTCGCCCGTATTGTCGCACGGATAATCAGTCCCAGCATGCGTACGCGGAGGAAAATCGTGGAAGTTATCAGGCACTGTTTAGGCTGTCACCGGGGCAGGGGCATTGTTGGAGGATCCGGCAAGCGAAGGCACCCACCTCAGGCCCCTTCAGCGAGCCAGATTCCTCCGGATTGCAAATATCGGCTCAGGCAATAGCCGATATTAGCTACGAGATCGGGATCGCTGTTGATGATGAAGAGGCGGTCTTGGATGCCGAAGGTTTCGCGCTCAAGCCTTTTCAAGGGATATTTTCTTCGCCACGCGGCTCCGTGCCTTTGCCTTAGCTCGCGCTCAAACATCACGGCAATCTTGTCCTTCATGCGCAGTTGCGTGTCGTCGAGAAAGATCGCGAGGCCAGGACGCAGGGTAGCCAGGCGGTCAAAAAAGGCGCCGATCTCGTGCTGGTGGATGTGTTTCGGCGGAGAAGATTTCGTCTCTACATAGACCAGACTTCCCTCCATTAGCGCGACCACGTCGAAGTCTCCCCCGCCAAGATTATCCTCCACGCGAAACCCCCACGCCGCCGACAGGTGAAATTCCCTCCTGAGAATCGCGCAGACAAGCCACTCGAGCGTGTCACCGAAAGAGACCACGCGCTCATCCGAAAGCCGGTAGCCACCCGTGGAGGTGTGCTTCACGAGCTTTTCTCGGAGCAACAGGTGAAGATAGTTCCCAGCGGTTTCTTCCGAGCAAAAACGCTGGAGATCGCGCAGGGAGAAGGACACTTTGTGCCCAATCACGTCGCGAAGAAATAACCGGAAGGAATATTTTTTGAGCAGCTTGTAAAAGCGCTCTTGCGAGTTTCGTGCTGAAGGGAGGAGCAAGCCGCCTTCCTCTTTGCGCCGAAAGCAGCGAAAGCCGCGGCGGATGAGGGCGCCGAGAACCGCCTGTTCTCTTTCCCACGCAAGCTCTTCTCGCAGATTACGGATTTCCCGGCGGATCGCTACGAGCTCTTTTTGGAGTCGACCGCTCTGCTTCGCCATGGAGAAAAGCTAGGCCGGTTTACGCAAAAGGGAGAGCGACGCTTCAAGTTGAACCGATGGCTCTTCGGTAGTACGAAAGGTCCACATATTTTTCCACGGGCGGAAGCGGGCGGCCGAGATAGCCCATCTCGGCACGCAGTTCGAGCGCAGCGGCAATGCCGGGAAGGTTAAGCTCTGCCTTCGGGTAAAGCCCGTACTCGGGATCAAGCAGCGCGTCGAGGGCCTGTGCCGCCGCGGCTCCCCC
>JACPFH010000635.1 GCA_016183075.1 Deltaproteobacteria bacterium
AGATCTTCAAGAGCTCGTCTTGAAGGATCATGCGCGTTTGCGCGTCCAGCGGGCCGAAAGGCTCGTCCATCAGGATGACTGCCGGCTCGTACACCAGGGCGCGGATGATCGAGGCCCGCTTGGCCATTCCGCCCGATAGCTGGGAGGGGTAGTGCGCTTCGAATCCCTTGAGGCCAGCGAGATTGATGAAATATCGAATTCTGTTTTCGCGCTCTTCTTTGGATAAGCGGCGCGTGTCCAACCCGAAGGCCACGTTTTCTTCCGTCGTGAGCCACGGGAAAAGCTTGCTCTCTTGGGGCACGTAACCGACTTTGGTGTTGAGCCCGCGCACCTCCTCTCCCTGGTAAAAGATTTTTCCCGAAGAGATCGAGGTCAGCCCGGCAATCATCTTGAGCAGTGTTGACTTTCCGCAGCCGCTCGGTCCCACGACCGTGACGAACTCTCCGTAGGAGACCTCCATCGAGATGTCGTCGAGAGCGACGACTTTGCCTTGCTTCGGGGTCTGGAACGTCTTGGAGACGCGCTCGACCTGGATGACGGGCTCTGTTGCCTTGGAGGCAAGCCCGTGCGGTCCGCCCGTGGCCGGTTCGCGGTTCTTTGCGGGCTCCGGTGGAGTCATCGATGAGATGTTCGCCGAGATCGAATTGCAGTGGCAGCCTAGCGGAGGGCTTGGGGGTTGTCAACGGATAGGACCGCCGAAGCAGGCTGTGGTCTCTTGACGCTACTTTCGTACGTATTAAGATTAACTGGGTCCAAAGTGGGGTAATAGCCGCGCTCCTCGACAGACATTGACCTCAAGATAAGCATCCCTCATCTTCGACCAGGCTAGCCCGAAAGTGCCGGCCTTAAAGAAGAAATCCCGGCCGGCAGTGCAATCTGCTCTCACCATACGAGAGAGACAGATGATCATCGGAGTACCTGCTGAATGCTATCCGCACGAACGACGTGTAGCCCTGGTACCTGCCGTCGTGCCTGTCTTGACCAAGATCGGGACGAAGGTTCTGGTGGAACAGGGCGCCGGAGAAAGGGCAGACTTTGCCGATACTGCGTATGAAGAACAAGGCGCCGGGATTGCGCGTGATCGGGCTCAACTTTTCTCCGACGCCGACCTCCTCGTTCGAGTGCACCGTTTGGGGGTTAATCCTTCGGGTCACGCTGAGCTGGAGTTCTTTCGCTCCGGTCAAGTCGTGATAGGGCTTCTTGATCCTTTGGGAGCTCCTGAGTCCATCAGGGAGCTTGCCGAAAAGGGCGTGACGGCGTTTGCTCTGGAATTGCTCCCTCGGATCGGTCGTGCACAGTCCATGGATGCTTTGAGCTCCATGGCGACAATCGCGGGATATAAGGCTGTTCTGCTCGGCGCCAACCTGCTTAAGAAAATGTTTCCCATGATGATTACTGCAGCGGGAACCATTACTCCCGCTCGCGTTTTTGTCATAGGGGCAGGAGTGGCCGGGCTTCAGGCCATCGCCACTGCACACCGTCTGGGCGCCGTAGTGCAGGCGTATGATGTCCGGCCGGCGGTCAAGGAACAGGTGGAAAGCCTGGGTGCCAGATTTGTCGAATTACCATTGGAAACCCGAGAAGCGGAGACTGCCGGAGGGTACGCGAAGGCTATGGATGAGAATTTCTATCGTCGGCAAAGAGAGATGATGACAGAGGTGCTGGCGGAAAGTGACGTGGTGATCACAACGGCGGCGGTTCCAGGAAAAAGAGCGCCCGTGTTAATTACGCAAGAGATGGTCCGAGGGATGCGCAGCGGATCGGTCATCGTGGATCTAGCCGCGGAAACCGGAGGAAACTGCGAGCTTACCAGGCCCGGAGAGACGGTGGAGGTCCATGGTGTCTCCATTCTGGGCCCTGTGAACCTCCCCTCCACGATTCCGCACCATGCTAGTCAAATGTATGCGAGAAACATAACTTCTTTTCTTCAGTTGCTTGTAAAGGATGGTAAGTTCCATTTGGACGTAGCCGACCAGATCATTCGAGAAACTTTGCTCACTCACAATAAGGAGGTAGTCAACCCCCTAGTGCGTGAACTCCTAGGCTTTGCCTCGGCGGCCACTTAATCAATTCCCCCTCACCCTTCCCTCTTCCCCGAGTGGGGGAGAGGATAAAGGAGAGGGGACAGCCCTGGCGAGACATGACAAGCGAACTCGAAATCGGGCTTTACATCTTCATGCTGGCGGGGTTTCTCGGTTATCACGTAATCACGCGCGTTCCTCCCTTGCTCCATACGCCGCTGATGTCAGCCACGAACGCGATTGCGGGCATATCGTTGGTCGGTTCGCTGGTGGTCGCGGGAGCCGATTACGGCGCCGCCAGCACGATCCTGGGATTTGTCGCGGTGGCCTGCTCCTCCACAAACGTGGTGGGAGGCTTCTTGATCACGGACCGGATGCTGAAGATGTTCAAGACAGCGAAGGATCAAACCGCTCAGCGCCTACGGTTTCAATTCGATCCTAAAATGCTGCTGGCTTTGCCTGTGCTCGTCATTGGCGGGCTGGTGCTTATCTATTCCTATGAGCAGCTAAGTAAGGATGCGGCCCGTTTCCTTCGTGAGGTTCTAGCCACGCATGCGTTGAAATATTTCTACATTCTCTCGGCCGCTTTGTTCATCCTAGGATTGAAAGGGTTAAGCTCGCCCAGATACGCCCGCAAGGGCATGTTTGCGGCCGAGCTGGGCATGCTCATGGCCGTTGTGGGGACATTGTTTCACCACGAGATCGTCACTTACAAATGGATCATCGTGGGTTTCCTCATCGGCTCGGTCGTCGGAGGCACGATGGGGCTCAGAATACCTATGACCGCCGTTCCCCAACGGACGGCCCTTTCGCATTCGCTTGGCGCTCTGGCGGCCTGTTTGGTAGGCATTTCCGAGTACTTTCGTCACCGCGGTGCGTTGAATACGGTGGTAATGACCGCGCTCGGTTTTGAGGTGGTCATCGGCGGCCTGACCTTTACGGGAAGCCTCATGGCTGCCGCCAAGCTCCAGGGCTTGTTGCCAGGACATCCCATCACGTACAAGGGACAAAACGTCTTCA
Source organism: Deltaproteobacteria bacterium (assembly GCA_016183075.1). Lineage (GTDB taxonomy): Bacteria > Desulfobacterota > Binatia > UBA9968 > UBA9968 > 2-12-FULL-57-22. The sequence continues at coordinate 3,042 of JACPFH010000635.1, forward strand.
ATCTGAGCTTGCTCGCAGCGATCGCCGGGAGCCTTATCTATCTGGTCATCGGGCCGGCGGTACCGGCGTTATTCTACATCATGGTTGGCCTGGCTTTTCTCTTCGGGTTTCTGTTGGTCATTCCCATCGGGGCGGCGGACATGCCGGTAGTGATCGCGCTCCTCAACTCCTATGGCGGCCTCGCCGATGCGTGCATGGGCTTCGTGCTCATGAACAAAATCCAAATCATCACAGGTTCGCTAGACGGGACCTCCGGTTTCCTTCTCTCTTTGCTCATGTGCAGGGCGATGAATCGCTCGGCTTTTAATGTCCTGTTCGGCGCCTTTGGGAAGGTTGACGTGGAAGGGCGCGACCGGGCAGCGGAAGCGAAGGGGACCGTGCGCAACATCTCCGCCGAGGAGGTGTCTGTTCTGTTGGACAGCGTGCGGTCCGTCATCATCGTTCCAGGGTACGGGATGGCGGTTGCACAGGCCCAGCACGGCGTGGCGGAGCTGGCGAAGCTGCTGATGAAACAGGGCATCAACGTCAAGTATGCCATTCATCCGGTGGCCGGGCGCATGCCCGGGCACATGAACGTCCTGCTCGCCGAGGCGAATGTCCCTTACGATCAGTTGTACACGATGGAGCAGATCAATCCCTACTTTCCCGAAGCGGACATCGCGCTGGTGGTGGGAGCCAATGACGTGACGAACCCGGCGGCGCGGAACAACAGGAGCAGCCCGCTCTATGGGATGCCGATCCTGGAGGTCGACCGCGCCAAGTCGGTCATCGTTCTCAAGCGCAGTCTCCGGCCGGGTTTTTCCGGTGTCGACAACGAGCTCTACTACGACCCTAAGTGCATGATGCTTTTTGGCGACGCTAAAGAGAGCCTGAACAAGCTTTTTGCGGCTCTAAAGTCGTAATGTTGGTAAGAAGTCATTATCGATGATAAGAAATAATGGGAGGGTACGACGATGATAACCGTACGTGACATTTTACAGGTGAAAGGGAATCAAATTTGGCAGATCTCTCCGGACGCCACGGTGTTTGAGGCCCTCGAGTTGATGGCCGAAAAAAACCTTGGGGCCTTGCTTGTGCTAGAAGGCGAGAAGATCGCGGGGATTTTTTCAGAACGGGATTACGCCCGGAAGATCATTCTGAAAGGAAAAGCCTCCAAGGAAACGTCTGTAAAAGAAATCATGACAACCGAGGTGACTATCGTCCATCCCGGACAATCCGTGGAAGAATGCATGGCGCTCATGACGGAGAAGCGGGTCCGCCATCTTCCCGTGCTCGATGGGGAAAAATTGGTCGGCCTGATTTCCATCGGAGACGTGGTGAAAGCGGTCATCTCCGACAAAGAATTCATCATCGAGCAGCTTGAAACGTACATTACTGGAGGACGATCTTAAAGAGTGGAGATGATTATGATGAGGGGAGTCAAAGGGCCGGCGGTCATTCCGTTGTGGATTGCAGTCTTGTTGGTTTCCATTCTCACGACGGGATGTGTGGCGGCTGCTTCGTCCCCGCGACGGGCGCCGCGGGAGGCATCCCCTTCAGAGAGCCGGCGACTCGATTCATCACAAGCCGAGCGTCTGAGCCGTAGCGACGAACAGTTGAGGGGGGTGCTCGCGCATGAGATTGCCCACGATGATCTAGGACATGTCGCCAGGGCGCAGATTTTGGGGGCCGGGCTAAGCCTGGGGGCGGTCCTGCTCGAGCAACTCGTCCCCGGCAGCAAAGCGATTGCCCCCATTGCAGGGACGCTGATTGCTCGCGGTTACAGCCGGTCCGAGGAATACGAGGCGGACCGCCACGGAGTGGAGATCTTGCGCCGGACAGGGTACTCCAAAGAGGTCATGATCAACGCGCTTAGCTGGGTGCAGCGGACTTCGCAAAGTTCAGGGAGCGGCGGTGGGGGTTTCTTATCCACGCACCCGGCGATTCCAGATCGCATAGAGGCCCTGAGGACAATGCGCTAGGAGGCTGCGGAAAAAGTGATTTTCATGCTTCGAGAGCCTCAGCATGAACGGAAAATCATCAATGATTTCCACGGGGCCTCCGTTCGTCCTGAGTTCGTCGAAGGGTGAACGGAGAGTTTTTCCGCAGCCTGCTAGAAATGCTCATAGCTCCGCCAACGCTACTCCTTGCGGCTGTCGTCACCGCGTGTTACGTAGGCCTAGTCAGTTAACATTTGGACCCTTAAATCGTCTAAATAGCGAATAAGTGGCAAAGCCGCTGTTGGCATGCGGTCCTTTGACTAGCCGAAAGCCATGTGCGAGGCCGCCCTTGTTTCGAGCAGAAAGGAGGACCGAAGAATGAAAAAGGTTTGGCTAATAGGCCTGTTGGCGCTCGTGGTGCTTCCTTTGTGGGGATGTGTTATCGCCCCTTATCCTTGGTACCACCCTTACTACTACGAGCGAGGGGGGTATTACGAGAGAGACGACTACTCCTACCGCAGGGGTCATCGCTACCCCTACAGATATCGGCATTCTTACGGGTCTCGCTGGGATCCGCCCGGATATTATTCCGGCGACTGATCCCGGAAACAGTGGCCGTGCTTCCAGGGGTGGGGAAAGGAGGGCAATGAGGTGAAAAAGGCTTTATTGGTAGCTCTAGTTGCGGTCCTTCTGGTTCCGTCGACGAGCTTCGCGTATCACTGGGGACATCGATATCCTCCCCATCGAAGGGTTGTTGTTCGACATCACTACTACGGCGACGGGGGTGCCATTGCCGCCGGGGTCCTGGGAGGAATTGCGACCGGGATCATTTTGGATCGCATCCTCATACCTCCCCCGCCTCCTCCGCCTGTTTATTATCCGCCCCCGGCCCCTCCACCCCCACGCGACCCGTATGACGCTGGATACTCCGAAGGCTACGGCCGGGGTGTCGAACGCGGGCGGTACGAGAGGTACGAACAGGGAAGAAGGCGCGGATATGAGGAGGGTTACGAAGACTCAAAGGGTGGTCGGATTTTTTAAAGAGCCGGCATGACCTCTTTGGCAAACCGGCTTATTTTCTCCTTGCGCTCGGGCCAACGGCCGACCATGAATTGAAGCGCGATGTGCTCCACGCCGATCTCCTGGAAGCGCTTCAATGCCGCGATTAGCTGCTCCGGCGTGCCTTTCAGTGTATCTTCCTCCTGCGGCACCGGCTCTGTGGTGATGTCAATGGGACGGCAACAACAAGAGCGAACCTCGGCCGGGTCTCTGCCTGCCTCGATCGCCCATTTCCGAACGTTGCCGAAACGGGAGGCCAAATCCTGGGGCGTGATCTTCACAAAGTAGGAGAACCAGGCATCGCCATACTTCGCCGCTCGCTTTTGGGCGGCTTCACTTTCCCCGCCGATCCAGATCGGGAAGCGAGGTTTCTGA
>JACPFH010000636.1 GCA_016183075.1 Deltaproteobacteria bacterium
AACGCAACGCGGCTAGTCTGGCGTGGGTGAAGCAAGCTTTCGATCTGGCCAAACGCGATGGGAGCAAGGCGGTGATGCTTATCATGCAGGCCGATCCGCGGTTTGAAGACAACTGGCCAAAACACCATCTCAGGGGGTTGCGGGTAACCCCTCCTGACCCAAAAAGGCCCTCGGGCTTCAGAGACTTTTTGAAGGCGCTTGAGACCGAAGTTCTTGCGTTCGGAAAGCCGGTGGTTCTAATTCACGGACACACTCACTATTTTCGCATCGACAAACCACTCATCGGCTCGAAGAGCAGGCGCGTCATCGAAAATTTCACCCGAGTAGAAACCGTCGGTTCCCCTGATACGCACTGGGTTCGGGCCATCGTCGATCCAAACGATTCGAACGTGTTTACCTTTAAACATGAGATAGTGCGGAAAAACCTGGTCGGTCACCGGAAGTAGCTCCGGTTTTCCCAACCTCGACCGAGGCTCCGGACAATGGGTCTGTGTCAACCGCTTGAACGATTTGAACGACTTGAACGGCTTGAACCGGTTGGCGTTCAAAACGTTCCAAACGTTCAAACAGTTCAAAACGATCAGGGGCCAGGAGGGCGAAGGCCCATTGCGCGGACTTGAAGAGCGGGCCTCCGACTTTTATAGACGAACGGCGATCTTGCCGAAATGAGCGCCGCTCTCCATATAGCGCAGCGCCTCGCGCACCTCCGCAAAAGGAAACACACGGTTCACAACCGGACGGAGCTGGTGTAAAGAAATAGCGCGGTTCATCGCCTCGAACATCTCACGCGAACCCACGTAGATCCCCTGCAGGCGAAGGCTCTTTACCAGAGCCAGAGGGATAAGCGTCTGGCCGGAAGCGCCCGCAAGTATGCCGATCAGGCTGATATGGCCGCCGATTCGAGCGCAGCGCATAGACTTATCAAGCGTTCCTGCGCCACCCACCTCCACAACATGGTCCACCCCGACGCCCGCGGTTAGTTCCACCACCTTCGCGTCCCACTCCGGGATCTTCTTGTAGTTGATGAGACCGCCGGCTCCGAGCCTCTGCGCCCGCTCAAGTTTTTCATCACTGCTCGAAGTTACAATTACGCTTGCCCCGAGCAGCTTGCCGAACTGCAGGGCAAAAATGGACACGCCGCCGGTGCCCTGCACTAGTATCGAATCGCCCGGCCTGACCTGCCCGGCACAGACAAGCGCGTTCCACGCGGTCACGGCGGCGCACGGAAGCGTGGCGGCCTCGTCGTCCGTGAGGTGCTCGGGCACAGGCACCAGTCCCTCTTCATCGAAGAGCACATACTCGGAGAGAACCCCGCCCACGTCGCCGCCAAGAGCCGATCGCGCATTGTTTTTATTCAGGGTTCCCGTTAGCCATTTCTGAAAGAAGATTCCGGCCACGCGATGGCCCGGCTTGAACCGCGACGCGCCCTCCCCGACCTCGACCACATCCCCAACGCCGTCGGAGAGAGGAACCAGGGGAAGCCGTAAATTGGGATAGAGACCTTTGACCACCATAAGATCGCGGTAATTGAGCGACACTGCCCGCATCTTTACCAGCGCTTGCTTCGGGCCGGGCTTCGGTACTGCGCGTTCAACCAAAGCCAGCGACTCGATGCCAAATTGGTCTCTGATCTCAAAAGCCTTCACCGGCACTTCTCCTTTGACGGTTACGCCACCATAACTGCTACTTCAGTCCGAGCTCGCGCCTTTCTTTGGCGCAAATATCCAGCGCCGCAAGTGCATAGACCCTGGCACAGTTGGCCATGTTCTCAATTCCGACACCCCGTCTGATTCCGGCAGGATTATCCCATTCCGCGATCCGCGGCTCCGTCGGGTCGACAAGATGGGTTCCAAAGCCAGGCCCGTACGTGATCGTCGGCACCCCGTACGCGGCAATCCGCGACCCGTCGCTGGTAATCCCGTAACGCTTGGGCGCCGCATATTCAACCTCTTTCCCGAAAACCTCCCTGTGGGCCCGCTCCATCGCTGTCACCACGTATTCCTCCTTCGAGATCTCGTACCCGTCCGTGGACAGGTAAAGCTCGACCCGGGTCTTGATGTCCTTCTCCTTTGCTTCTACCTGCTGGCAAACCCATTCCAGCTCCCGTTGAATCGCCATCGGAGGGGTGCGCGGCAGAGTCTTCACGATAACAAAGAGATCGGCGACCGGCCGCGTGCCGGGCTTGAACGGGTTCCCTCCCTCGATGGCGCCGATCTGAACCGTCGGCAGCATGATGGGGTGCTTGTATGTTTGCTGGTAGTCTTTCTCCCATGCTTGGATCGCTTCGGCGACCCTGCCCGCCTTGATGACAAAATTCTCCGCCCTCCCCTCCACCCGAACACGCGCCCAGATGAGCCCGGCATTTCCGATCTGCAGGGTCCGTCCCGTGGGCTCGCCGATGATGCACATGTCGGCGGTCACGCCATGATCCATCAAGTATCTGGCCCCGACGCCACCGCCGCGGTACTCCTTCCCCGCATAGCGGCTCACCGGAGCTTTCTCGATCTCCCCGGCGACGCCCGAGATGATGAGGTCGCCGAGCAGCTTTACTCGCGCCTTCTGAAGCATCTCCACGGCCGTCAGGTAACAGGGAAAAGCGCACTTCATATTGACCAGGCCGCGACCATAAATCCGGTCTCCGACCAATTCGGTCGGCTGAGGATTATCGAAATGATCCATGTGGCCGTTGAACATCAGGGCCGGACCCGCCCCCGATCCCCTGAGCGTGCCGATCACGTTCGGCCTCCCCTCTTCCACCTCCTGGTATTTCACCTCCATTCCGAGCCGCTCAAACTCACGGCCCAGGAACTCGGCGAATGGTTTTTCTTCTCCGGTCATGCTCACGGTATCCGCCGCCTGCATGGCCAGCTCGACGAGCCGCTTTCCGTCCAACTGTTCAAGAACTTTCTCTTTCATCTTTTCGCCCCCAATGCCGACCCTCTAACACATCGAAACTGCAGTGCCAAGCACTCGAGAGAGAAAGAATCGCCTGATCCCTATTTCAGCCCGAGGCTGATCCGCCTCCGGCGGAGCCTATTGCCTTTTGCTCTTTGCTTAGCAGAAGCATCAAATAATAAGGGGATGAGAAGGGCGATGCGGCTCTCTGAGCGAAACATGGACGGAGCAGCGGGTGCGATCGAGGGGAGCGCGAGCGAGGCTGCGAACGTCCGATTACAAACGGTACGACTCATGGCACAGGCCCATCGGCCGCAGCCGAGAGCGCGTTCCCCGAGGGAGCCTGCCAAGCAAGTCCCCGAAAGGTCAATGCGGGAGGCGGTGGAGCGAAGGGAGTCGCGAAGCCCCTAAATTTTGGATGCAAACTTGCTTAGCAAAGCGGTTGACCGAAGAAACCTTTTTGCTTACAGTGATCGATTATGGTTGTCGGCCTGGACATCGACGGCGTAGTCGCGGACTTTCTGTCGCCGTTTTTGAAGCTGCTCGAGACGCGGGTTGGAAACGGGCCGATCGCGGCCGAAACGATCAGAAGTTTCAATTTCAAGGACCACCCGTTTCTTACCGACGAAGTCGTTTGGAAGTGTATGGAGAAAGTCTCCTATGATCCCGAATTCTGGGAAAATCTTTCCTCGCTGATCTCTCCGGAGGACTGGTCCCGCCTCGAGGATCTCAGCCGGAACGCAAAGCTCGTCTTCGTCACTCACCGGCACGTGCGCGAGACCTACAGCATTCATGAGGTTTCGTCCAACTGGCTCAGGCGCCACGGTATCAGCCGCCCGGTGGTTTATTTCACTCAGGAGCCGAAGGGCAAGCTCGTCCAAGACCTGGGGGTTAGGCTCTTCGTGGACGACCGCTACGAGAACTGCCAGGATGTCGCCGAGAGCAGCCAGGCTCTGGTCCTCATGCCCCACCGCACGTACAACCAGGACTTCAGCCATCCACGGGTCCACCGGATCTGGGGCTTCCAAGAACTTTTCACACACATCGACAGGCTTGAAAGCCCCTAAGGGAAGCCGTCCTTGGCTTTGCTGAGCAACAAAACTGCGATCATCACGGGCGCCGCGGGCGGAATTGGAAGCGCCGTGGCACGCCTCTTTGCGCGAGAAGGAGCAAAACTCCTCATCGCGGACATCGCCGCAGGCGCTGCCAAACAGTTAGCCGAGGAGGTCGATCGGAGTCACGGCGAGGCCGTTTCCATCGCCGTCGATGTGACACGCAAGCCTTCAGTCCAAGAAATGGTCGAAAGAGCCATCGGGCTTTGGGGGCAAGTCGACATCCTTGTCAACGTTGCCGGCGGAGCGCTACGGCGAGCCGTGCTCGAAGTCGAAGAGTCCGAATGGGACGCGGTCGTCGATCTCAACCTCAAATCCGTTTTCCTTTGCTCCCAGGCGGTCCTCCCCGTTATGCTCCAGCAACGCTGCGGGAAGATCGTGAGCATCTCTTCCATTTACGGTTTTACCGGATCCGAAACTCGGGCAAGTTATGCAGCCGCCAAGGCGGGCGTGGCGGTGTTCACGAAGTCCCTGGCTCTGGAAGTGGCGAAAATGGGTATTCAGGTCAATGCCGTGGCGCCGGGTCTCGCCGCCACAGAAAGGGTCCGCAGCCAATACACGGACAAGGAATGGCGGGATCGCGTTGCGACCTTCCCGACGGGTAGAGCTGCGGAGCCCGACGAGGTGGCGCGTGCGGTCCTCTTTCTGGCTCAGGACGAAAACAGCTACATCACCGGCCAGATCATCCACGTGAACGGCGGCTGTTTGATGTGGTAAAAGCATCGCCCGTTACGGCCTGCCGCGACCGAGAGGAGCGCGAGCGAGGCTGTGGACGTCCGATCACGGACAGCACGGCTCATGGCACGAACCCATCGGCCGCAGCCGAGAGCGCGTTCCCCGAGGGAGCCTAGTCATAAATGTGGGACGCAGAAACAGACATCCTGGTTTTAGGAGCCGGTCATAACGGCCTCAGCGCCGCGGCTTACCTGGCAAAAGCCGGGTTGAAGACGTTGGTCCTTGAGGCTAAGAGACAGGTGGGAGGAGGGTCGAGCACCGAAGAGCTGACCGCTCCGGGATACCGCCACGATACTTGCGCGTCGATCCACGGAGGGATCCAGGCCGGTCCCGTCCTTCAAGAGCTGGAGCTGCACCGGTTTGGTCTTCACTACATCTATCCGGATCCCCTCTATGCCAGCGTCTTTCCCGACGGTAGCTCCCTCATCACGTGGCGAAGCGTGGAGCGGACCGTCAAGGGGATCGAGCGGTTTTCTCCGAAGGACGCGGCGGCGTACCGCCGCCTCATGGAACTCTGGGAGACGGCAATCCGCGATGGGTATGCACGGTCACGATACTCCCCACCGCGCAAGCCCAGCGAGATCCACGCGCGCCTGGAGAACAGCGAGCTGGGCTTGGACCTCATGAGGCTCATGGCCAGCTCGCCCCTGGAAGTGGTGAAGGAGCTATTCGAAGAGGAGCATGTCCGTGCTCACGTGCTTAAAGCCTCGATCCAGGGCGGAATTTTCCCGGATCAATCCGGCTACGGCGGCTTGGTGTTCACCGCAGGCACGGGCGCGCGCCACACTTTCGGATGGGGCATACCCGAAGGCGGCGCGCTGGAGCTGCCTCTGGCCCTCACCCGATGCTTGCGCGCGTTCGGCGGCGATGTCCTCACCGGCTCTCCCGTGAACGAGATCATCGTGGAGGATGGCACGGCAAAAGGGGTAGTGACCGGAGATGGCCGCCGCTACGCCGCCACCAAAGCGCTGGTGGCGGGGTTGCATGTCCGACAGATCTTCCTGGAGTTGGTGGACCCGAAATGGCTCGATTCCGGCCTGGTGGAAGCGAT
>JACPFH010000637.1 GCA_016183075.1 Deltaproteobacteria bacterium
TTTGGCTCTCCAGGACCTCGCATAAGTCAAAGCGGATATAGCGGCCTATCCTATGGGTCGGGATCTTACCTTGGCGCGATTGCTCGTAAACCCAGGAAAGGGGAACCTTAAGCCGCTCTGCCAGCTCTTCCGGTGTCAATAGATTTACCTTCCCGTTGTTATTCATGGCCTCCTGGACTGCCTCTTTGACGATGGGCTTGAGGATTGAGGCCAGCGCCTCGGCTAGGAGGGCAGGGGGGTTATTCGGCTCGCTCATTTTTCAGACCAGCGCCTTTGCCATTGCCTCAAGGCTTCGAGATGCCCTGTTACCTTTTCCCGATCTAGGCGAAGATCAAAGACCTCTTCCCAGATTGCCAGGATGGAGCCCGCCTCATCGGGTTCATTTTCTGCCAAGACCGAAGCGGCCAGGGCCTCGGTGGTAGGCTTGAACTCAGCCGTCCAGCCTTCACCGGGCAGGCTAGGGGCAGGCTCCGGCTTACTATGGAGCATTGCCAAAGCCCGCTTGACGATCCCTGGCACGGGTTTGCGGTTCATTTTCATGATGTCCCTCGGCCTTTCCAGGGACGTTTGCAAAAAGTGGCTTAGAGCCGCTTCCAGAGCGGGCGCGGGACGTTAGGGACGTTTGCAAATCGGGGGAGGCAACAGCGTAACGGTTCTTAGCCTCCTCGACCCATTCCCTTGTGAGCACAAAACCGCGCGCCTGTTTGCCGTCAGCTCCGAGCCTCTTTGTGGTGGTCAGATCGAAGCGGGCCAGAAACTTCCCGAGAGCCCTGGTTGACTCCAGCCATGAAAGCTCATCGATCTCTGCCGTCTTCTTCAGAAGCTCCCCGGTAGGTACAAAGTCACCCTTCGATGAATCCAGAAGCTCCTCGGCCAAGCCGACAAAGGCGCCGATTGCTTCCCGCTTCTCGCTCTCTCCCCGCTTCCCGGCCATGTCCAGGAGGAGCCTCACCAGGTCGGGGAGGATTCTTCCCTCTCCGTTTGCTGCTTCCGCGTCAGCGTAGGAGGCGATTGAGATAAGGGGTTCGGAAATGTCCTTAAACCGATCATCCAGCCGGTCGAACTCCGGGACCTCTTCCAGGCTGTCGTAAAGCGCTTCGATATCCTTCCGTTTCGCTTCCGCCCAGAGGGTCAATTCCTCCCGGAAGGCTGCCAGCTCTCCCGCCTGCTTCCTTAGATTGAACCGTTCAACCTTCTCCCCCGGTGTTTTCCTCACCATCGGCACCTTAAAGGCCCGGTCCTCAATCGTATCCACCAGGCGACTAATCCCGGCCAGAACTTTGGGGCAGAAAGCATTAAAGTAGACCACCTCAAAGCCCGCGTCCCTCACCCGCTCAACCCGTGGGACCTTCCCTCCCGCTTGAAAGCCCGCGTTTAAGACGGTCATTACGGCTTGATACTTTTCCTTGTCTTCTCCCCGGACGTTCTCCAGCTCGTCCAGGATGAGAGTATGACCCAGGTCGGCCAGGCGGAAGATTGACGCCTCACTCACGTTCGATAAGCGCGGTGTGGCCTTGTGGCAGAGATGGGAGAGGATGTCTTCTAAGAGAGATTTCCCGCACCGCTTCACCGGGGAGTTAATCCACAGGTAACCAAAGAAAGTGAACAGGTCATAGACGTAGGTTCCCAATACCCAGGTGGCGATGAGAAGCGGGAGCCTTTGGTCTTTGAAGAAAACGTGGCGCTTGAGAAGGTCAGCAATCTTCAGAATGAGGTCCCTTGTGAGCGGAATGGTGGGGTAGAGGTCAACCACCGGGGCTCCCGCGATCGCTGTCTCCAGCTCCTCCTTAAACTTCTTACTGTACTTCAGCCAGAGGTCCCGTGGATCCTTCTCTGAAAGAGAGACCGCCTTCACCTGGCCCTGGTAGCTGGTTTCTTTCAAAGCAGCGCAGATGCTCTTGACGAACTTCTCTCCGGCCTTGCCGGGTTCCTGGATGATTCCGACCAGACGGAAGGGGAGAAGGAAGGAGGCCCATTCTTTTTTGAAGGCAGCGGCGCCTGGCACGCCGAGTGCGGGAGTTTGATTGAACCAACAAGCCTGAGTATCGCTTTCTCCCTCCACCAGAAGAACATTGCCAGCCTTCTTCATTCTCTCCGGGCCCCACAAACCGTAAAGGGTGAGAGTGGTTCCTTTCGGCCAGCGCGAGCCGTCTTTTGCTTTCAACTTTGTTCGTAGGCGTGTCGCGACTTCCTTCCTCGCCTCATTCAGATAGGGCATCTCCAAGCCTTTGGGTGTTTCCCGAACATGGAAAGTTTGGGCTAGGAAGTCTTGAGGCAAGTTTACATAGGCCGCATATTCGGAGAGAGTTAAAGGCTTCTGCTTTCCAGCTCTCTGGTCTTTAACCTCAATCCCGAATTTCTCCGCGATCATCTTAGCCGCTTC
>JACPFH010000633.1 GCA_016183075.1 Deltaproteobacteria bacterium
ATTTGCGAAATACCAGCTTTCTCTCAACCTTGTGCACGACGAACTCCTCGCCCGGGCGATGCTGGTAGGTCAGCGTCGCCACGATCTCAGCGGCTGTCGTTCCCTCGGGAAATAAGATAGCCAATGTCTCTGTGTGAGTGCGCCGGGGTTGCAGCGCCAGATCAATGGTATTCTTGATGTCCCAGGCCCTTACTTTCTGATCGCCGTTGAGATCTACACCAATTTCTTGCCAAACCTTCTGGTAGCCAAAAACTTTCACTCCCTTATCCGTGTTCGCGGTCACATCCAGGACCACCCTTGCGGTCCAAAGTCAGCCGTCCGGTATCCGGTGACCGGCCTGGTTGCCGACATCTACTGTGACCATCCCTCGTGGAACGTACTTGCCGTCCACTAGGTGCCGGTAGCCCACCGCTTCCATTCCGAGCGTCAGCCCCTCCTTTACCAGCTCCTGGTTATGAGCACCGGGGAAGGTGTGACCTCTGCTCTTCATATGGCAGTCTTGACAGGATTGCGTTCCGCCCAGGCCGCGGTAGGCATTTTGGTGGCTTTCGAAGATCGTGGTACAGTATAGGTACTCCCCGTCCTTGGCGTACCAAAGGGCATGGCATTGGCTGCAGAAAACCGAAGACTGCATCACGGGAATCCCCTGCACGGGATGCGGCGCAGCGCCCCCTTTAGGTCCGTAAAGGAGCTTGGGATCAGGAGGCGTCATAGGATTGGCAGTCGCCTTAGTTGTATGACACCCCGTGCAGTTGACGCTTAGCTTTGCGAGCTTATCCTGGGCGGCTTTTTTCTTCGCACCGTCCTTCTCGTCCACCGCGGTCTTGATGAGCCCAACGACCTCCTGGACGGCTGCCTCCGAGGCATCATTCACCATCGGGGCATGGCAATCAAAGCACTTCAGCATCTGTGTTTTATCTGCCGCAACTTTCCGCTCTTTCTCCAGAGAGGTCAGGAACGCCCGAAGCGAGCCAAGGCTCTGAAGAATGGATCGGGCATGGAAGGTTTTGACCCACTCCGCGTGGACTTTAGCGTGACAGGCCTGGCATGAGCTGGAATCGTGCCGTTTAATCAAAGCATCTAAATTGGGAAGGTCTTGTGCCCGGACAGGCCTGCCGAGCGCGGCCAAGAAAAGTAGCGATGCGAGAAGCACGGGAACCGATGATTTCATGTGCCCACCTTCCCTTCGTCGTTAACTCCGACGACAAGGACGCCTAACTTGATTCTATTAACGTGAAATACCACGGCAGCTTTCTACGCCGTTGCTTCTCTATCTCGGCTGCCCGGCCGCCTCTGGGATCTTCTCAAGGGGATGATCCTCACGCAGGCACGCCTCGTCCATCTCCCCTGTGACCATCGCCCGGGCTGCCCATGGATGCGCCAGGACCGCCAGGTAGACGTGCACGATAACCATCGCACTCGATGCCACGGCCAGGGCAGTATGGACGACATACAAGAGGATGCTTCCCCGCAGGCCCAATAGAGCCGGGTAGTAGATCAGGGCACCGGAGACAGAGACCAGAATGCCCAGCAGGATGGAAACGTAGAACCAGATCTTCTGCCCTGCGTTGAATTTTCCAGCGGGCAAGATTTGGTGCCCCCGAGAAAAGTAGCCGCCCAGCCGCTTGAGCCAGTCTCGGTCGTAAGAGGCAAACCGCATAACCGGACGCCAGATCACTGCCAGTGCCACGAGGGACCCGAGAAACACGAGTCCAGAGCTGATGTGAACTGTGCTCGTGAGTCGCCCGAAAGGCACGGCAAGCTCTTCCTCCCCATATCCCAAGACGTATTTTGCCAAGATGAGATAGGTTGAGCTGGCCCACGCACCCACAAAACTCAAGGCTAAAAGGTCGTGGAGCAGCACTTCCACCCAAGAGTATCGTTTGACCATTCGGCCAGTCGGCTGCACGTGGTGGTAACCGTAGATGGCGAAGTGAGTAAGGACTAGAAGAACCATGAGCCCTAAAATAATGCCGCCGAACCACCGAAGGGCTTCCCGGTAAGCCAAGAACTTTTGCCATCCTGGCCATGCCTTCGCGGGAGGCAACGCCGAGACCGGCGGTAGCTCATGTGGCGGTCTAAAGACTGGTTCCACCAGATCGGTGCTCTCTTGAACCAACGCCGGTATCGGTGGCAGCTCTTGCGACGCCGCCCATGCCGTCGCGCTCGCCATCGCCACCAGGACGGCAATAACTGTCATGAAAGCTCTTAGGTTTCTCAACTCGCTGCTCCCGCTTCCGATTGTCTCCAAGCCATATGGCTCTACTCGTATGACCAGAGCAAGGCTTATGCCAAAAACTCGCGTGGGTTTTTGCCAGAAGCGGAGGAGTTCTTCCCACGATTGCGAAGGAGCGGGGCAAAAGCAGTAGCGGATGTGCGAAGAAAAAGCTTAAGAGCTTCGCTTCGGCTTCGGGATAATGGAGGAGAGAATCTTTGCCATGATCAAGGCCCACAGAGGTACCTTTTTCAGACGGCGGGTGGCAAGGAGGGCGGTAAGGCCCGTGACCAGCACAGGATGCGTTTTCAGAACATCGATCAGCCGGAGCCCAAAACCGATAAATTTCGCGGCACCCCTGAAGCGCCGGCAAATTTGCGCCAGTTCCTCTCTCTCCTTGGCAGCGCACGCAAGCAAAGCTCCCTTGCGGCGGCTTAGCTCTTCCAAACGGCTCATCATACCTTGGGCTTTAAGAGATCGATGTCTTTACGAAGTTCGGATAGAGTAGTCGAAAATAGCCTGGGCCTTGCTCTGCCTTTTTGCCGCAAGACTAGTGCAGCAAAAAGAGCGAGAACCAGATAGAGGAGAGCAAATCCTCCGAGACCGTACACCCGATACGCTTCGGGAAGAATAGCCAGAACAAAGAAGGTCAAAAGGAGAAGACCAACAGTCAGGAAATAAACAAACAATACCGCGAGCAGAAGGGTCCGCTTCCCCGACTCCCATTCCTCCTCAAGCTCAGTAATGGCAAGTTGCAGCCGGGTGTGCAGAGCCGAGGCAAGCGTGTGCGGCAATAATCTCAAAGGCAGAGACGAACTCGTGTCTACGCTTTCATCCCGAGACGCTCTCAGTCGCGGCGCAGAAGCAACCCCAGCACCAGACCGACCCCGGCAGCAATTCCCACCGTAGTCCAGGGGTTCTCGCGTATATACCCTTCAGCGGATGCCCTCGCCTCTTCAGCCTTCTCGGCCAAAGCCTTCTCCTGCTCGCTCAACGTCTTTCTTCCGTTCTCGAGCTTCTTCTCCAGGCGCTGGCGTAGCTCCGCAACCCTCTCGCCTGTCTGGCTGGCCGTGGCTTTGAGCAGCTCCTCTACGTCGCTGGTCAGTGCCTTCCAATCCGAAGCTAACCTTTGTTTGGTGACCTCGTCCATAACCACCTCACTTGGTAGAAGTGTATACCGGGACAGTTTGAAAGCAAGACCCCGCCATGATCTCCCCCGGGCGCTCAGAGGTGTCCGCGCGCGTCCATCAGTTGCTTGTACCATGAGGGAAGATCGAACTCCTCTACCCGATACTCCGGCCGGTAGCCTTTGATGTCCAGTATCGGCGTCCCATCGAAGTAGTCGATCCCTTTGACTCGCAAGCGCCGGCCTTCCCGCTTGACGAGCCGAACGAGCGTAAGCCCGATTGGATTCGGACGGCTTGGAGAGTCCAGAGCAAAAACTCCCAACAGCGGAAGCTCCTCGAGTTTAAATCCGCGCTCTACGAGCCGCCTGGGTTTGACCTGCAAAGGTCCGATTTGCGCGGGTCTCAGTTTGTGGAAATAGCAAATGACGAACAGCTGAGTGTAACCGTCGATCCCTTCCAAAGCGCTTTCGAATTCCGGATAGATCTCCAGCTCGCCCTCCAGATCTCTTTTTTCGCCGCGAAGGTCGCCTTCGGTAGCCTTAGTCCTCACCTGGCCAATAGACTCGAATACGATCTCCGACATGGCGCTATTCCGTCGTCGTGGTGGGTCCGGCTACCGGAGGGCAGGGATGGACCGGCGACTGCTCATGATAAATCTTGGGCTCAAGCTTGATTCGTGATTTGATGGAATTCGATATCAGACAATTCTTCTCTGCTTTCTCCACGATGCGTGCGGCCCGCTCGAGATCCTTGGCGGCCCGGATG
>JACPFH010000642.1 GCA_016183075.1 Deltaproteobacteria bacterium
CGGGAGAGGGCGAGGGTGAGGGCAAATTCCATGCGCACCACCCTCACCTTTAATCCTCTCCCTCCAAAAGGAGGGCGAGGAGGCTATTTGGAGCGGTTCCGAGTCTGACTACTCAGAAAAAGATTTCCGGATTAGGGTTAAGAATACCCAACATACGTTCTCCGGTCGTATTTCCGGAACAGCGGGATCAGCGCCAGGCCCGCGACAAAACCGCCGATGTGGGCTGCATAAGCCACACCACCGCCCGTCGGATCAATTGGACTCAACGCTTGACTGAGAAGCTGAATGCCGATCCAAAAGACGAGCAGAACCCAGGCGGGAAGGTAAATAATACGTATAAACCAACCGAGAGGAACCAGAGTAAGAATTCGCGCATGGGGAAAAAGCAGCAGATAAGCGCCGAGCACTCCTGAAACCGCGCCTGAAGCGCCGATCGTCGGTACCGTCGAAGCCGCATTGAGTGCGAGATGGGCAGCCGCCGCAATGATTCCGGTTAAAAAATAGAAGAAAACGAACCGAAGATGGCCCATGCTGTCCTCGATGTTATTGCCGAAGATCCAGAGGTAAAGCATGTTCCCGATCACATGCATCCAGCCGCCGTGGAGGAACATCGAGCTAAAAACAGTGAGATACCCGCCCGTACCCGGCAGTCGGGCATCGATGAGAGAGGCTGGAACCATCCCCGCCTTAAAGATAAAAGCTTCCAACACCCGCGGCTCGAGAGAGAGCTCGTAAAAAAAGATTGCAGCATTGGCCGCAATCAGCGCCACCGTTACGACGGGCAAGAGAACCGTGGGGTTCTCGTCGCGAAGGGGAATCAAAGAACGATACCCGATCTGGGCGGACTCGCCAGAGCCAAGAATACGGCGAGGATGATCGACTGGACAACCCAGCCGATGAGACAGACGCCCACGGCTCGCAGCGTGCTCGTGTAATCGAGCGCCTGGCGAACGGCGACCACCATAGCGATGAGCATCCAAATCCCGGCCACAAGAAACGCCAGGTCCGTCAGCCCTGGAAAGACACCCACAATCCGGATCAGACCGGGCGAGCTTGAAAAGCCAGTGCTGCGGAGGAGCTGTCCGATATCTGCGTGAGTTCGGGGCTCGGGAAGAACTTTCGTGCCGATAATGTAGGTCAGATATGCCCAAACGTACCAGGCAAGAAGACTTACGATGACGCCCGCGATGATGCTCACGAATCCCGCCGCGAGCCCGGTCCCGATCCCGGCAGCCACGCTGGAAAGCACGACCACCCCCATGGCCTGACTGATTGCTTCTTTGTCAGCTTCGACTTCTTCGTAGACGGTCACGTCGAGCTTCGCCGCGCGCAGCAACCGATCCGTAAAACCAGCCATAATGAGCCGCTTCTATAGAGGTAAGGTCGAGATGTCAAGAAAAATCAGCTCACAGTTTTCTCAGTCTTTCCCGCTTGCGGCGCTCGCGCTTCGAAAGCTTCCTTGGGTTCCCCTTTTTTCCTTCGACCCTTGATTCCCTCAACCTTTCATCCTCCTCAACAAAGTCATCGCTCGTGTGACGGCCGAGCTTGGCGCGAAACTCCCCCGCATGGACCGGCACTGCGCCGCAGGCTTCCGCGCCGCTTTGAACTTCCCGATCGGAACTCACGACGACACAGCCGCTACCCATCTCCCGGGCCAACCGCAAAATAACGCTGTCGGCTTTTTCCCCCTGTTTCGAATAAATGACTCGAATCCCGTCGAGCCGCTCTTCAACCTCGTTGATCCAACCCGAACGCCAACCATAAAACACCACCGTGATCGGATAGCCCTTCTTCTCCTGATATTCTCTCAGCTCGCGAATAAGCCGGTTTCGGAGCGCCTCGAGCTTGCCTCTCAGCCCGGCCACACTTCCGATCAAGTTGTAACCGTCGATCACAACATGTAGCGGCATGGATCTCGTTCCCTATCCATATACGAATATACGCCGGTGAAAGCGGTTGTCAAAATCACAAAAAACAGGTAAAAGAGCGAGATTTCGGCATCAGGGGGCGGCGTAAAAGTGGGCTTGGTTTTCA
>JACPFH010000643.1 GCA_016183075.1 Deltaproteobacteria bacterium
AGCAGCACAGAGCGACGGAGGGGAGCGCGAGCGAGGCTGCGGACGTCCGATTACAGACGGTACAGATCAGGGCACGGACCCATCGGCCGCAGCCGAGAGCGCGCTCCCCGAGGGAGCGGAGTCGGTGAAGCGAAGGGAGCCTCGAAGCGCTCGGCGGGGAACCACACTTTTCGCACTAGAGCCACGGTTCCTTGACAAGTCGTTGGCAATCGGGTGTTATTCGGGCAGTTTCGGTCTGACCGGACTGAGAGCGTGGTGCTCTTCTTTAAGAACCTCGTGTTCACCGTAGTCGTTCCAGGGACCGTTGCGATCTACGTCCCTCTGCTGATCGTACGCGATCGACCGGCCGGCTCCGGGGTATCGTTGGTCGTCGCCGTAGGGCTCTTCTCACTCGGCGCAGCCATTTATTTCTGGTGTGTATGGGATTTCGCCGCTTTCGGTCGCGGGACTCCCGCTCCGATCGACGCGCCGAAAAAGCTGGTAGTTCGCGGGCTGTACCGGTTTACGCGAAATCCAATTTATGTCGGGATGCTCACGATCCTCCTGGGCTGGACAGTCCTGTTCAACGCCCTCGGGCTTTTGATCTACGCCCTCTGCGTGGGTCTAGGTTTTCATCTCTTCGTGGTATTTTACGAGGAGCCTCATCTGCAGAAACTGTTCGGGAATTCATACGAGGAATATCGGGCGCGAGTGGGGCGCTGGCTTCCTCGAATCGGCCGCCTGTGAATTCAAGGTCTGACTTCTATTTCTCGAATTTCTTGTGACATGGTTGGGTCATCGAACAGTGACCTCTTGCAATGTCTCATAAGGTTGAATAGTGAACTGTCAGAAAGACTCAGAGGTTGTGAAAAAATAGCCGATCGCCCTTCGACAAGCTCAGGACGAACGGCTAAGTACCTGAATTTTCATCTGCGCTATCCGTTCGTGCTGAGGCTCTCGAAGCATGAACAGATTTTTTCACAACCTCTCAGTGAAGGTGCCTGGCTTGAGTTATTGACTGATCGTAAACTGAGGGTACTAGGGGTTCGACTTGTATACGCGAATCATAGGAAGAGGTGCAAGCGTCGCCGCACCGGCGGAAAACCATCTCAAATCTCAGATTTCAGCTCTCAGAAGACAGCCGACAACCTATTTAGCGTATGAGTGAGGGCCGTAAGAAAAGACAGGACTCGTTGAAGGCCGCGTATGGCACCCTCTACGTGGACGTGTCTCGGCTCCTGCGGGAAGCGGACCCCATTCGACTTATCGTGATTGGGGCTCCCGACGACGAATATGATCCAGAGGTCAGCACGATTTTACCAAGACTCCGCGAGGCAAAATCCTCCGACGACGTTCAGCGGATCGTGTATGAAGAGTTCGCCCATTGGTTGGGCGCTGAAATAGCGGGTCCGGCGACGGACTATGCTGGTGTCTCTGGCGATATCTGGGCGGTATGGAATAAATTTCTTCTCAGGTAAAGAATGACGTCGGGCCCGGAAATCTTGACGACCTTTAAAGAGTGGCCAATTGCTGGCTTTTTGTGATAAAAGAAAAACATGAAAGTCACGCGTAAATATTCTATCGTGGTAGTCAAAGAGAAAAAGGAATACTGGGCTTACATACCGGATATTCCAGGCATCTACGGCCGAGGAAAAACCGCGAAGAAGGCTAAGGAGGATATCCGGCAAGCCCTTTCTCTTTATATAGAAGACTGTCTTGCAGACGGGGATAAAGTCCCGGTATCCTCTGCAAAGGTCGTTGGAATAGGCACCCTCTCCGTTGCCGTAGGTCAATAAATGCCTACCGCAAGAGAAGTCGTTCGATTTCTCAAACGCAAAGGCTTTATCGAGAAAAGACAAAAAGGCTCTCACATCTTGCTTCAGCATCCGCAAACCGGATACCGGACCTCCGTTCCGATGCATCCCGGTGACCTGCCGACCGGCCTTTTCCTAAAGATTCTCAAGGACGCTGGACTCACGCTCGAGGAATTCAGACAAGAATAAGGGACCTATGGTGAGGGTACCTGGCTTAAGTTATTGACTACAGACGGAAGGAGGATCTTATGAAGCTTTGCATCTCTCTTCTCGCTATTGTGGCGGTGCTGGTTCTCGCCAGCGGCCATAGGGACAATATCGTCGGCGCTGCCAGCGCTCCGAGCGCCCCTACCATGGGCTTCTTTGTCACCAGCACTAAGAATAAGACCGGCAACCTCGGCGGCCTGGCCGGCGCGGACCGCCTTTGCCGGAACCTGGCGGCCGCCGTGGGGTTCGGAGACAAGACGTGGAGAGCCTACTTGAGCGCGGAGCGCGATCCCGACAATAACAATAATCCGACGGATGCTCGCAGCCGGATCGGCAACGGCCCCTGGTTCAACGCCCACGGCCTCATGGTCGGGAAGGATCTCGCCGACCTTCACGCGCGTAGAGGGAACCCGATCCTGTTTGTCGATGAGCGCGGCCAAGCCGTTCCGGGCAATTGGCCCGGGTCACCCAAGCCGACCGAGCACGACATCCTGACCGGCTCGACGCCCGAAGGGACGGTCATGGCCGGAAAGACCTGCAATAGCTGGACGTCGGAAGCCTCCGACGTGCAGGCGCGGATCGGTCATGCGGACGGAATCGGGCTCGGCGGCAATACGTCGGGAAGCTCCGGTTCGTGGAACTCATCGCATGACAATCAAAGCTGCTCCGACACCACTCCGCGTGGAGGGGCAGGACGAATCTACTGCTTCGCGGCGAAATAAAAGCGGGTGATGGAGGCGCAACCTCCTAGAGAAGCTCCGCGGCGTCACCGAATCCTCCTCCCAGCAATAAACAAAGTCCCAAGCAGTCGACGACGCCTCTTCAAATCTCGGTATGAGATCCGAGATCTGTAATTTGTCATTCCGAGCGAAGCGAGGACGGGGTTGAGTCGTCGGCGGGTTAACTTATAAGATTCTTTCATGGCATCGCACATCAAAGAGTACAAGGAGGAATGAACCATGTTCGGCTTTTCGCTCGACAAGGTACTGCCTGTCCTTTCGAAGACCGCGGTGGATTTTGCCCACTCGCTGTTTGGGATCGCATTGATCTGTGTTGCGGGCTACATCGGCGTGCGCTTTCTGCGCCTCGCTCTCGAGCGACTCGAGCTATTCCTCATCCGGCACGGCGAGGCCAGCGAGCAAGTTGCCGGATCGACCAGGAAGAGGGTCAGTACCCTGACCAGCGTCCTCAGAACGATCGGAGTGGGCCTGATCTGGTCCGTCGTTGTTGTCGTGGCCCTGGCCCAGCTCGGGATCAACATCGCTCCCGTGCTCGCCGGCGCAGGCATCCTCGGACTTGCCGTCGGCTTCGGTGCGCAAAACCTCGTGCGGGATGTCATCGGCGGCTTCTTTCTCATACTGGAAAATCAAATCCGGGTCGGCGATGTGGCGATCATTAACGGGACCGGCGGTCTCGTCGAAGCGATCACCTTTCGAACCGTAGTGCTTCGGGACCTCTCGGCCGCCGTGCACGTTTTCCCCAACGGAGCCATCCAGACACTGTCGAATCTGACCAAGGGTTGGTCGGCTTACGTCCTGGATGTCGGCGTAGCATATAAGGAAGACACGGATCAGGTCACCGAGGTGATGCGGCGAGTTGACCAAGAGCTGAGACAGGATCCCGAATTCGGTGCTCGCATCTTAGAGCCGATCGAGATCTTCGGCGTCGATGCCTTTGCGGATTCGGCGGTCGTCATCAAGGCGCGCATCAAGACGCAGCCCATCAAGCAGTGGAATGTTGGCCGGGAGTACCGCAGAAGACTCAAGAAGGCCTTCGACGCCGCGGGGATTGAACTTCCGTTCCCGCACCGAACCCTGTGCATGGGCGAGGCAAGCCGTCCCTTCGATGTGCTGCTTAAGGATGCGGCAAGCGCATCCAGCACTCCGGAAGGAGCCAGGCCCGCGGACTAATAGTCGGTTAGGGTCTTCACGGGGCTCATGGTCTTACAGGGGCCTGCTTGTGCCTTGCAGAGGTGGAAAATAGTATAGGGACAGGTATGGAACGGCTGTTTTTCGTTTTGGGCTCGCTTTCGGCTTTTCTGTCCGTCGCGTTGGGCGCGTTTGCCGCTCACGCACTCAAATCCCGGCTCGCTCCCGAAATGCTGCAGATTTTCGAGGTCGGGGTGCGCTACCAGATGTACCACGCGCTCGCGCTCCTGGCCGTCGGTTGGGCCGCGAGCCGCTGGCCGGGCGCAAGCGTTAGCGCGGCCGGATGGCTCTTCGTGGCGGGAACGCTTATCTTTTCGGGCAGCCTCTATCTGCTGAGCTGGACCGGAGCGCGCTGGCTCGGCGCGATCACGCCGATCGGCGGCCTCGCCTTTCTGCTTGGCTGGCTGGCTCTCGCGTGGGGGGCTTGGAATGCAAACTGAGCTTCGCCTTTGCTTACAACCGTTTCACTGTTATGTTAAAATTTCAGAGCCCTAAGATTCGTTTTACAAGCCAATGATTGTCGGCGTTCCAAAAGAGACAAAAGAGGAAGAGAATCGCGTTGCCATCACCCCGGCAGGGGTCTCCGCCTTCACCGGTCACGGCCACAAGGTGCTCGTAGAGAAAGGCGCAGGTCTGGGGAGCGGTTTTATCGATCGCTCCTACGAAGGGGCGGGCGCAACCGTGCTCGACTCCGCAGCCGAAGTCTGGCAGCAGGCAACACTGGTGATGAAGGTCAAAGAGCCGCAGCCGGCGGAATTCCAATTCCTGCGTCGGGACCTTGTCCTGTTCACGTACCTTCATCTGGCGGCATGCGAAGAGGTCGCTCGAATCCTGCAAAAGAAAAACGTTACCGCTGTAGCTTACGAAACCATTCAGTTGGAGGACGGCTCTCTGCCTCTGCTGACACCGATGAGCGAGGTGGCCGGGCGCCTCTCCCTCCAGGTCGGCGCGTGGTGCCTGCAGGCGGAAAACGGCGGCAGGGGAATTCTCCTCGGCGGCGCCTCGGGTGTGCGTCCCGGAAAAGTCGCTATCTTGGGCGCCGGCACCTCGGGCTCGATCGCCTGCCAGGTGGCGGCGGGCATGGGAGCCTACGTGAGCATTCTCGATATCAATCCCTCAAAACTTCGATATCTCCACGATATCATGGGCGGCCACGTGACCACGCTAATGTCCAACAGGGCGAATATCGAGGAGGAGGTCGTCGATGCGGACTTGGTGATCGGTGCGGTCTTGATTCCGGGCGCCAAAGCTCCGAGGCTAATCTCCCGAAACATCGTCAAGCGCATGAAGCCGGGGGCTGCCATCGTGGACATCTCCATCGATCAGGGCGGCTGCGCCGAGACCTCCCGGCCCACGACCCATTTCCAGCCCATTTATGTCGAGGAAGAAGTCGTTCATTACTGCGTGACGAACATGCCCGCAATCGTCCCGAATACCTCCACCTATGCCCTCACCAACGCGACCTTGTCCTACGGCCTGGAAATCGCCGACAAGGGAATTCCGACGGCGTTCCGCGAGAATAGCGCGCTCGCGCGCGGTCTCAATACGCACGAGGGACACATCATGCACGAGGGAGTGGCGAATGCCTTCGGGGTGAAGGTCACACCCGTGGCGGAGGTTTTAGGAAAATGAGGTTGGTCACCCGAGCCGATTTCGACGGGCTTGCCTGCGGCGCGCTGATCACGCTGATGGAAGAGATCGATTCTTACCTTTTCGTCGAGCCGAAGTTCATGCAGGACGGCGTGGTGGAGGTCCGGGCGGGAGATATCATCGCCAACCTCCCTTATCGGCCCGGTTGCACGTTGTGGTTTGACCACCACATCACCAACGCCGAATCGTGGCAGCGTCACCTCGGGCCGGAGGCCGGCGCCGAAGAATCCATTGTACCGGGTAAGGGCGGATTTCGTCTCGCACCCAGCGCAGCAGGGATCGTGTACGAGTATTACAATGCGCTGGCCGGCAACAGGCTCCGCCCGAGGCGGATCGGCCTCAGGCCGAAACGGGCAATAGGCGACAGGAGATTCGAGGACAGCGTGAAGATTCTGAAATCGGATCGCATAAGAACCCTCGTGGAGGAAACGGACAAGATCGATGCCGGCAAACTCACGCCCCGGGACGTTCTCCACCCCGACGGCTACGTGCTCGTCTCCATGACCGTCGACGGCAAAAGGCCGGAAGACGAGCCCTACTGGATGCGCGTGATCGAGCTTCTGCGCGACGCGCCGCTGGAGGAGATGCTGCGCGATCCGGAAGTAAAACGCCGCTGCCAAGAGCTGCTGGCCGCTCAAGAAAGGCTCAAGGGGATATTGCTAGAGCGCACGACGCTCAAAGGGAACGTGATCTACGTCGACCTGCGCGGCATTGAAGACGTCCCTGATGGGAACCGCTTCCTCCTCTACACTCTTTTTCCAACCGGGAATATCTCCCTGAAGATCGCCGATGACAGCCAGCGGCCAAATACCACGGCGATTTCGGTCGGGTATAACATCTTCAATACGACCTCCCGTGTGAACGTGGGCGCGCTCCTGGAAAAATACGGCGGCGGCGGCCATCGTGTCGTCGGCTCCTTCCGGGTCCCCAACCTGCAGTCAGAACGGGCGATAGCGGAGATCCTCGAAGCCATCAAAGAATGAAGAAAGCAATAGGCATGAGGCTCCGCCTGAGGCGGATCAGCCTCTGGCTGAAACAGGCAACAGAAAAAAGACAAGGTTGGCTATCTGGTTTTTCCTACTATCGCCTAATGCCTGTTGACTATTGCCTGGAGCAGGGATGAAGATCGTGAAGATCCAAGAGGCTCTCAGGCATCTGGAAAAGATCAACGAGGAGATCCGCTACCGAAGCTGCATAGAGGAAAAGAGGTTCAGCGCGGGCCTGATCTCGTTTCGACGGCGAAAAAAACGGGACCCAAGGCAGATCCATCATCGGGACAAGGACGTTCTGTGCCATGTGCTCAAGGGCCGAGGGCGGCTCCGCGTGAACCGGCGCAGGATCCTTCTGCGGCCGGGCACGATTTGTCACATCCCCAAAGGAACACCTCACGACTTTGCGGCGG
>JACPFH010000644.1 GCA_016183075.1 Deltaproteobacteria bacterium
GAAACCGATCGAGACCCCAGGTGGAGCGGGACAACTGATCGGGATGGCCGCCGCGCTTGATAACCAGAGATTTCGGAATGAGCGGAACCGGCGTAGTCAATCCGATTCGCAGCCACAGATCATAATCCTCGCACACCGTAAAGGCCTCGTCGAATCCCCCCGCCTGCTCGAAAAGCTCCCGCGTCATCACTACCGCCGAGGGGCTGACCAGGCAAAGCTCCAGGCTGGGGCGGAAGATGTCGCCGGAGGGCTTCCGGTGACGCTTTCTTGGATTTACCCTGACCCCGCGGCGTATCCATAGCTCTTCCGTTTGACAAATTCGCACCTCCGGCCGGGCGATCATAAAGGTCATCTGAGTTTCCAGCTTGCCGCTGCGCCACAGGTCATCGGAATCGAGAAAAGCCACGTACTTGCCGACGGAGTTTCGGACGCCGAGATTGCGCGCTGCGGCCACCCCTCTCCTCGGCTGGCGCAATACCCTGAGCTTAGGGCTGTACGCAGAAAGACGTTCGGCCGTGTCATCCGCTGAGCCATCATCGACGACCACAAGCTCGAAGTCTCCGTAGGTCTGCGCCAGGACCGACTCAACGGCTTCGCGCACCATGGGCCAGCGGTTGTAGGTTGGGATCACAACGCTGACACGAGGAGCCATATTTGGATTCTTCCTAACGTTTCCAGCCAGATGAAGTCAAGGGAAACCAATCGTTCCACACCGTATTGACACAGCTTCAGCGGTCGGGATAGGATTGGTCCGTTTTTTCTCAGCCCTTCGCGTGCGTCATATCCTTCTTGCGCGGCAACGTGAAACGAAGGGGGAGGCGTAGAGCCCATGTGGCGCTGGAAAGGAAACAACGCGAATCCCAATACGACTTCGACCTCCGTTGTCGACCAAGGATGTGACCTCGAAGGGCGCATCACCTTCGTGGGAACTCTGGTCCTCAACGGCAAGTTCCAGGGTGAGATCCGCTCATCGGGTACGCTTCTGATCGGAGAGACAGCTCAGGTCCAGGCCGACGTGCAGGTGGGCGTCTTGATCGGGAGCGGCGAGGTCAGGGGAAGCATTATCGCCAGCGAGAGGGTCGAGCTAAAGGGGACAGCGCGCATTTTCGGCGATATCGTCACGCCCGTTCTGGTCTTGGAGGAAGGCGTCATCTTTGACGGGCACTGCAAAATGAAAGGAGACGAGCTTCGAGTAGCGCAAAAGAGTTCATAGGAGGAAGTTATGGC
Source organism: Deltaproteobacteria bacterium (assembly GCA_016183075.1). Taxonomy (GTDB): domain Bacteria; phylum Desulfobacterota; class Binatia; order UBA9968; family UBA9968; genus 2-12-FULL-57-22. Next base: position 1,228 of record JACPFH010000644.1, read on the forward strand.
AAGAGCATACTCGATCCTTATCCTGCCGCAGCGTGGAACTCGGATTCGCCGCCTCGTTTTATCTGCAAGATCGATTCGCGGGTTCTTGTTGGGAGGAGGGATTCTTTTGGCTCTTTTCGGCTGGTGGGCAAGCGATTATTTCTGGATGAAGCTCCAATTCCAAGGTCCCATCTTGATCGGAGCGGACGCGAAAAACCACTGGCAACGGCTCTCCGGGTTGAACAATCAGGCGAGAGATATCGAAGGCCTGCTCGCCGACTGGAGAGGACTCGAGCAGAAGATCCGGACCTCTCTGCCGGCCAAGCACAGAGCCAGCGTCGCCAATGGGGGATTCCCGGAAGATCTTGAAAGGAACCTGGCTTCGGTGAGGACCGAGCTGGAAAGGCTGATCGCCTCGGTGCCTACGGCCTGGCCCACCCAGGGCCACGTCAGTTCCGGATTTGGCATCAGGAAGGACCCGTGGACGGAAAAGCCGGGGTTTCACTCCGGCCTTGATATCCCGAAACCTATCGGGACCGCCGTACTCGCGCCCGGGGACGGGGTCGCGGTGCGGGTCGGCTCAAGTAATGGCAACGGAAACACCGTGACCCTGGATCACGGCGCGGGAATAACCACGATGTATGCGCATCTGTCACAAATCCACGTCAAAGAGGGCGAGCGCGTGAGCAAAGGACAAACGATCGCCGAAGTCGGCAATACGGGAAAGAGCACGAGCTCGCACCTTCACTACGAAGTGCGCGTCAATGACATCCCGATCGATCCGCGCCGCAATCTCATCCTAGAAAGCCCTCCACCTTCTTGAAGAACTGATC
>JACPFH010000645.1 GCA_016183075.1 Deltaproteobacteria bacterium
GATAATGGTCCATCGGCGGCACCGGAAAATAGCCTTCCTTGTACCTCGGCTTATAAGCCAGATTGGGCTTATCCCCATTGCCGGAATTCCAAAAACCCTCCTCCGAATCAATGTAGTAATAGCCGTAATTATAGCTCTGATCGAAGCGGATGCTATCGAGAATGTAAAACTCGATCTCGGGCCCCCAGTAGCTTATATCGGCAAGTCCCGTGGACTTAAGATACTTCTCCGCCTTCTGCGCCACATAGCGCGGGTCTCTCGTGTAGGCCTCCCCCGTCACCGGATCGCGCACGTTGCAGATCAAGTTCAGCGTGGGCAGCTCCGTAAACGGGTCCATAAAGGCCGTGTCGGGATCGGGGAACAAAAGCATGTCGGATTCATCGATGGTCTGAAATCCCCGGATGCTCGAGCCGTCAAAGCCGATCCCGTCTTCAAAGAGCGACTCGGAAAACTCGCTCATGGAGATAGAAAAGTGCTGCCACAAGCCCGGCACATCGATGAATCTCAGATCCACGATCTCCGCTTTGTTCTTTTTGGCAAATTCCAGTACTTCCTTGACTTTCATCTCAAACTCCTCTCCTCCTGTCTTGTCGTCGTTTACATTAAGTTCCTTGCGAAAATTTTGTTATCACATTCTAGCGCGTCAATCTAGCCCCGAGCCGCCTCTACATGGAATAGCCCTTCTCGTTGTGCTGGCTCAAGTCCAGCCCCGTGCGCTCCTCTTCTTCCGACACCCTCAGTCCCATCGTAGCATTGAGAATAGAGAGAATGATCCAGGTACCGACGATCGCGAAAATCCACGTCGCAACAACGGCCACGAACTGAACCCAAAGCTGTGCCGGGTTGCCAAAGAAAAGGCCATTGTTTCCGGCCGCATTTATGGCCTTGGAAGCGAACAAGCCGGTTGCCAGCGCTCCCCAGGTCCCGCCGATCCCGTGCACTCCCACCACATCAAGGGAGTCGTCGTAGCCCAATTTCGTTTTCAGGTTACACGCGGTCGAGCACAAGATGCCAGCGCCGATTCCAATAAGAATGGAGGAAATCGGTCCGACAAAACCCGATGCGGGTGTAATGGCGACCAACCCGGCTACGGCTCCGCTGGCGGCTCCCAAAACCGTTGGCCTGCCTCTGAAGATCCAGTCCATAGCCATCCAGGAGAGGGCAGCCGAAGCCGTCGCCGTATTGGTGGCGACAAAAGCGCTGGTAGCCAGGCCGTCAGCAGCCAGGGCGCTCCCGGCGTTGAATCCAAACCAACCAACCCACAAAAGCGAGGCGCCAACGACGCTAAAGGGGAGATTATGCGGCGGCATCGCTTCCTGCCCATAGCCGGCCCGCTTCCCGAACATAATGGCAGCGACGAGAGCCGATACACCGGAGCTAATGTGAACCACTGTACCGCCTGCGAAGTCCAGGGCGCCCATCTCTCGCAGCCATCCCTTCACCCCCCAGACCCAGTGGGCAAGAGGATCGTAAATAAAGGTCGCCCACAGCAAGATGAACACGATGAAAGTGCTGAACTTCGCCCGCTCGGCAAACGCGCCCGTAATAAGCGCCGGAGTGATAATGGCAAACATCATCTGGTAGACCATGAAGGTCTGATGGGGGATTGTGGCAGCGTAATCGGGATTCGGGTCTGCTCCCACTCCGCTTAAGCCCAACCAGGCAAGACTGCCGATGATTCCTCCTTTGTCGGGACCAAAGGCCAGGCTGTAACCCCACAGGACCCACTGAACGCTGATCAGGGCGACGATGATAAAGCTATGCATGATGGTGCCCAGCGCATTCTTCCCCCGCACCAGACCGCCGTAGAAGAGAAAAAGGCCGGGAATCGTCATCATCAGAACGAGGGCGGCCGATGTGAGCATCCAGGCGGTATCGCCCTTGTCGATCTTGGGCGGGGCGGGAGCCGCCGGTGGAGTGGGAGCAGGAGGAGCGGGGGCTGGAGCCAACAAAGCCGGGGCCTGAGGCCGTTCTTGAGCCTCGGCTATGGCCGGCAGCGTAAAAGTAACGGCACAAAAAAAGAACAAGGCGACAGCAGCAAAAGTTTTTTGCGTATCCAAGGCTTTGTTCTCCTGTGATAAGAATTATCGGGGCTAACGGGATTACGCAGCAGCCAAACCCCTCACCCCTGGAGCAACCCTCATGCCAAAGGCGGGGAAAATTTTTTCGTTAGATTCTATCGAGACTTGCGGGCGCCGCTCAATGAGGATGCCGTCGCGGCGATGCCTGCGAATTAGGCACACGCCTAAATAGCGGGCATACTACATAGTGAGCCCGTGAGTGGACCGAGCACAGCTACCAGAGACTCTCCGGTAGTCGAATCCCTTTAAAGTCTTCTTCCCCAAGCGGCCGGATGGGCTCGACCCCGATCGCCCGTAGCATCTCGTAGAGCTGCCTCAAGTGGTGAGCCGTATGGGAAAGCACATGGCGAAGAAGCTCGTGGCCGTTGGTTGCGCCCGCGTACCCTTCGATGGGCCGGTCGAGCAGAGCCTCGGTCAATTCCTCGGCTGCCTGGCTCAACCGAATGCGCGTTTGCTCGCCGAACTGAGCCAGAGCGTCCATTGTGGGAAACCGCCCGGCCGCCTCTTCGTAGGTGAATTTGAAAGAGCCGTCGTATTTCTGGCTCTCTATGGCGTCGAGGACGTGACTCGGGTCAGCCAGGATGTGATAGCAAAAGACCTTGAGCGGCCGATTCCGATCCGGGGTGTGCCACGAGAGGCGATTCGGGGGAACCTGGAGCGCCGCGCGGATCACCGCCTCGAGGACCTTGTCGAGGGTTGAGAACAACCAGGTGTCGGCGCGCCCCGCCTCCGTTGCGCCTTCGAGCTTAAACAGCCGAGCGAGCCCCTCGCGGTTGAAGCCGACAACTACCGTCGTTCCGGCTACGGTCACAGGGACTTTGCGCAGGCCCAGCCTCTCCAGCTCGGCCAACGCTTCCCGGTCGTTCTCCACATCCCTGCCGTCAAACTCGATTCCATGCCGCGAAAGAAACTCTTTCGTGCTCGCGCAGGTAAATCAGCCGGGGCGGTAGTATACTTTAACCGTTTTCATCCTCGCTTTTCCTAAGCGGAGGTGATCTTAAGCAACCTCAGCCGGCAAGGCAAAATGAACGTTTTCCTCGACCAAACTCAACTGCGCGACCTGGGCCCCATGCAGGGCGAAATAGTCCGCGGCCTCTTGAACCAGGCGTTCCGGCACCGATGCCCCGGAGGTGATGCCGAGCCGCTCCACCTCCACGAGCCATTGCGGCTCGACCTCACTCATATCATTGACCAGGTAGGCCGGAATTCCCTGGGAGCGCGCTACGCGGCAAAGCTGGTTGGAGTTTTCGCTGTTCTTCGAGCCGATCACCAGAACCAGATCGACCTCTTTTGCCAGAGCCTTCACCGCGTCCTGACGATTTTGCGTCGCATAGCAAATATCTTCCTTGGGCGGGGTGACTATACCGGGAAATCTCTCCCTCAGCGCTTCGATGATCTCCCGGGTGTCATCGACGCTCAACGTGGTCTGGGTAAGCACCGCCACTTTTTCCGGGTCCGGCACGCTCACGCGCCGCGCCTCCTCGACGTTGCCTACCACCCGAATCCGCTCCGGCGCCTCGCCATAGGTGCCGAGGATCTCATCGTGACCTACGTGCCCGACCAGGATAATCCAATAGCCCCGTCCGGCAAACTTCCGCACCTCCCGATGAACTTTATCCACCAAGGGGCAGGTCGCGTCGACGAGAAGCTGAAGCCTTTTTTCCCCGGCCTTTTTCCAAACTTCAGGGGAGATTCCGTGGGCACTGAAAATGAGCCGCGCCCCCGCCGGAACCTCATCGACGGACTGGACGAAGGTCACTCCCCGGCGCGCGAAGTCTTCGACCACGTAGCGGTTGTGAACGATCTCGTGAAAGACGTATAGCGGCGGGCCATATTTTTTTAGCGCCCGCTCAACGGTGTCGATAGCCATCTCCACACCGGCGCAAAAACCCCGCGGCTCAGCGAGAATGACTTTTTTTACAGCCATCAACTTCCACTCTGAGCGATCGGCAAAACCTTGTCAACCCGAACGGACCCCCACCTTCAAAGCAGGGCAAGCGCCTTTTCCGCCGCGACCTCGCCCGCCGGTTCCACATACGAACACACCTTCAATCAGGCTGGCACCTTTCCTTACTTCGACGGTCCGATGTGCGGTGCAGGAATGACGGGGGTAATCAACGTCCAGTAAGAGGCCTCAACGCTGGATCAGCCGCCCGCGACGGTGCGTCTCTTGGCCCGAGCGTTCGGGAGCTGTCTCTTTGCCGTGCTCCTTTTCGCGCCTGCGCTCGGCGCCGCCGTAAGGGCTGACCTCAGAGGGCACCAAGGCGGTCCTGGAGCAGCTGCGGCACATTCGGCGGCTTTTGGAACGGATCCAGCCATCTGCCCCGTCCGCGACGGCGTCGACGGGTTCAGGGCGTTTCAGCCCGGTAGTGCCAAGCGGCAACGGGTCCATCGCGACCGTCACCTTCACATGGTCGCCGTAGCGTCCAGCGTTCAACGCCAGACCCGCGCGGCCGGGGAGAAAACTCCCCAGCCGTCCCGCCAGGGACGCGCTTTGGGCCAATCTACCGGCTAAAAGAGACACCGAGCTAACCGAACTCAAGGCCCGGCTGGAGAGGATCGAGCAAATGATCGGCTCATACGCGCTTGCTGGGAAGGCGGAATAAAAAAGAGAGTACGAGAAAGCCAAAATAGGATGCCGAGCCATTGACTGGCGGGGTGGCGCTTGGAACAACGATGGCGGATGGCTTCTAGGAGGCGCAGCCTTGACCTTGGGCGTGGGCTAAGTGTATGTTAAGTGCATGGCCGTAAAGACGATTACCATTGATATCGAGGCATATGAGTTACTAGCGCGCCAAAAGCGAAATGGCCAATCCTTCTCTGAGGTCATAAAGGGGCATTTCGGAAGAAGGAAAACCGCCTCTCAACTGCTTCGGGCGCTCCCCTCCTTGACCCTGGATGCTGCCACGCTCAATCAAATCGGAAAGCAAGTAACAGAGAGGCGTCGGCACCGCGCCAAGGCCCCACGCTTGTGAGTTTTTTTGACACCTCTTTTTTGATTGATCTTCTCCGCGAGCAGCGGCGGAATCTCAGCGGTCCCGCTCACCGCAAACTGGAGGCCATGGGGGAAAGCCCGGTTCGGATCAGCGTTTTTGTGGTCTGCGAGCTCGAGGTTGGAGTGGCCCTATCTCGTGTTCCCGAGGAGACAAAAAGGGTCCATCTGCTTTGCCAACACTTTGAGGTGGTTTACCCCGACGGGCGCTTCGCCGCCGTTTATGGAACCACGCTGGCTGAAATCAGGAGGCGCGGCCAGTCCGTGTCCACAATGGATCTCCTGGTGGCCACAGTAACTCTGGTCGAAAACGATACTCTGATCACACGGAATCTAAAAGACTTCCAGAAAATCCCTGGCTTGCAAGTAGAGAGTTATTGATCAATGCAGCATCGGCTGAGCCAGAAAACTAAACGGAAAAGAAAGGGGACACCCTGGTTTCTCGTTCAGCGCCGAAAATGCCGAGCTCAAAGCCCGGCTGGAAAGGCCCTTATTCGGTCAAATGCAAGCCGGGCGGTTCACCGCCAGCGAGTCTGACAACACCGTTCACGGCCGTCCCTTCGGCGGGAAAGAGGATAAGAGACTTAGAATTTTTTTCGCTGCGATCTCGGCGCCGTTGAGCGGTACATGGGGCCAGTTCGGGTCTTTGTTCAGCAGCCGCTCGAGATAGGGGGCGAGATTGCCCTCGAGCAGGGCGTCCTGGGGAACAAACTCGCTCGTCGCCCAGTCGGTTAAGGCCCGCACGAGATAGGGAAACTCCGGGAACTGCCCGCGCGAAGTGTAAAGGACCGGGGTCCGATGGGCGATCACGTCGGCCACGATCCCGTAACCCGGCTTGGTCACCACCGCATCCGCAGCGCGCACGAGATCCACATAATCAGGCAGCGCTTCAGGAAAAACGAGGAAATTTTTCCCTTTTTTCGGCGCCGTACCGGTGCAGACGAAGAAAAAATCGTTGAGGCGTTCAAGCTTGTCCCAGGGAAGCCGCTCGAGCCCGAAGCCGCCGAAGCTTATCAGAACGATCTTAGCCGCCGAGGGCAATTGGAACTTCTTGCGTGCTTCTTCTTTGCTCAACGCGGAGACTCGGGCGATCAGGGGAATCGGCACCGTTTTGCCGAAGACCGACATATCGCAGGAAAAGGGGAGAGACAGGGCAAGGGTCGCCTTACGGTAAGAGCCTGTCATCGCCTCGATCACCGGGGCAAACGATCCGTGCGCGGCGAAATAGGACCGATAAACCCAATCCCACGTGAAGTTGGCGATCGCCACCGAGGGAAGCGAGGCGCGAGCGGCGGCCTCGAAGCAAAGCGGGGGGATATCGCCGATGATCAGCCGGACTTTTGCATCTCGGAGAAAACCGATTTCCTCCTCCAGTAGTTGCGGAATACGCTCGTGAAAGGCCGCGCAGGCGGCAAGCGTCGCCACCACATCCATTTCGAGACTGTCTTTCTGCAAAAAGCCGACGTCGACGGCCCCGTGACGGTAAGCGACGGGGAAAGCGAGGTTCTCAAACAGCCACTGCGGGGCTGCGCTCCTGATGTACACGGCAGCATCGGGACAGGCCGACTTTAACGCCCGGATGACCTCGCGAGAGCGCACCGTATGGCCGTAACCGTGCGCGGTGATGTAGTAAGCAATCGCGCTCAAGAGTTCCTCGCAACGATCCTTGGAAGCGCTCAAAGCTAATGGGAAGGCGAGAGCATGTCAAGCAGGGTTCAATTGCCTTTCCGCTTGCGGCGAATTTAGAAACACGATAGGGAATGTAAAAGCCTGCGAGGCGCGGAGGAAATTTATGACCGGAACTATAAAGAAGATCATCAGGCAGAAGGGCTTTGGCTTCATCGTCCCCGACGACGGGGGCGAAGACGTCTTTTTCCATCGCGGCAGCATGGCCCCTCGAGTCCAGTTCGAGGATTTGAGCGAGGGCAACACCGTGCAATTCCAGGTGCGCCGCGGGGAAAAAGGGCCCGTTGCCTTCGACATGAAGATGCGATAGTCGCAATTTCGAGTGCTACCATTGACATATCAACATTCTGTTGATATACGGTTATCAATGGCAGCCAGTCTTACCAACAGGCAACAAAAAGTCCTCTCCTACATCCAATTCGTAATCAGCAAAACTGGATCTCC
>JACPFH010000646.1 GCA_016183075.1 Deltaproteobacteria bacterium
GCCGGCGCGGCTTGCGCGGGGCGCGCGGGAACAATCCACCCCGCTCCCCGGCCGGCAACAAACAACCCGAACATTGTGACAAACGACGTCCAAATCGCTCCTACAAAAAAGAGAAAGTTCGGTCCGGAATTGATCCAGAATGTGAACAAGCCTACATAAATAAAGCACGTTCCGATATCATACCCGCCGAATAGCCGCTCACAGGCGCGGCTCACGAACACGGCGACAACGCCGTAACCAAGGGACGCCAGCGCCATGGCCAACCACCCGCCGGAGAGGTAACCGTCAATGTAGAAGCTTGTTTTGGCCGACACCGGAGTGTTCTCCGATACCACCCCTGCCTCATAGACCCGCTGCATCGCGACGCGCTCCAGATCCGGTTTTTCCGGCCACAGAATTCGCGGGACAAGCGCGATCATCGCCTCCTGGATCAAATCGAATCCGTAATAAGGCCGCCGATCCGGCACGTGTTGAACGTACTTTTCGAACTGCCACATGTCGTTCACGCGATCGATCATCGTTTCCCAGAGATTATCCAGGCGCTCCTCCATGGTAAGATTCAGGGCATATTCCTTCGCCATCTCTATGGCGATCTCAGGCTTGATCTCGTAATACCAGGTCAGAGGTCGATATAACTGACCAAAGGGGTGAAGGAAGAGCACCCAAAAGAGGAAAAAGGCCGTGCCCACAACGATAACCCTTTTGGGCATCAGCGGAAAAAACATGCCTCCCAATGTGATTGCCGACCAAAGAACCAGACCCTTCCATCCACTCAGGATCTGACCGAAGAGATTGAACCCCAGCACGGACAGAGTCAAAGCCTGGTTGGTGAAGTGTCCCCTTCGCACCGACAACCAGGTTTCCACCAGGATCGCCGTAAGCGAGAGATCGAACAACTTAAGGCCGAGATTATAAAGAGGCGAAATCATTGTCGCCACGGTGCCTGCGCCAAGCGAAATAAAAGAGATCAGGATAAGGCCATAAGGAGGAAGCGCGGGAATCACATATCTCGGCTTGCCATATTTAAATCCAACGAGCTTCATCCCTGCCATGACGCTTGCGTGAGCCAGGAGCATATAACTCTGCAACTGAGCGATCAGCTCCAGCTTGCTTTCTTGCGGCATGGCCACTTGGCCGTGGAAATTGTACCCGGCCGCGTTTAGCGCATAGAATGCCGATCCCACAACCTGAAAGCCCAAAAAGTAGAACTGATAGACGGAGATGGGACGAAGGAGCCTCTGCGTTACCGGAATGTCGTCATCGGGCTCCCGAAACCACCGTGTCTGTGTAATGATAGCAATGAAAAAAGAGCCGGCCACCGACCATGCAATGGAAAACCTGGGAAGGGCATCCCATATCAGGCCTACAAAGGACGGCAAATATAGGAGTAAGATCCTAGCCATTTTTCCTGTCCCCGACTGAAAATGCCGATTTCTGAGAAATCTTCCGGTGGGAGAAGCGCCGGGATACGGCGGTCACGCCTTCCAGAATTCCTTCTGCGGCGCGTTCTACGGAGTAGGCGGCAACCTTTTTTCGAACCGCGTCCCGTGCGCAACCGCGACGGCCGGGATCAACCCACGCAGCCATCGCTATGGCCAGCCGCCGCACGTCTCCCGTAGGATAAAGATCACCTGTCATTCCAGGGTCGATGAGATCGGCGCCGCACCCGACCTGTCCGCTGACAATGCAGGGCAAGCCGGAAGCCATCGCTTCGTTGACCACTAATCCCCAGGTCTCCCTAGCGTCAGACGGGAGAACCAAACAATCCGCGGCCGCATAGGCTTTGGGCATCTCTGTCTGGTTTAAAAAACCAGTAAATGTGACGCATGATCTCCGTGCAATTTTGCTAAGCGCGCATGCCTGCTCTTCCAAAGGCTTCCGGAGAATGCCATCACCGGCGATAAGCAAATGAACAGGATACTTGAGATCAAACCGCTCCCGCTCCAGGAGTAGCATCTCCAGGGCCGCGAGCAAGTCCTGAGGCCGCTTTTTCGGTACCAATTTTCCACTGAAAAGGAAGCAGATACCGTCCTGCGGGATGCCCCAACTTCTCCGTAAATCAACTCTCTGGGATCTAAGCGCCTCGGCGGCCTCCGAAAAGCGTTTATTATCCACACAATAGGGAGCTGACCCGAGCTTACTTTCCGGCACCCCATATTTCTGGTAAAGGCGCCGATTGGCCGCCCCCACCGTCAAGAAAATCGATACCCGTTGAAAGAGCAACTTTAGCAGCGGGCGCTTGACTATCTCTTTCCACCAGGAGCCTTGTCTTAAATCGTTGGTCTCCCCGCGCAGCAGGACCGGGATGCCGGCGCGTTGAGCTTGAAATGCAGCCTGCCAGTAGGCTTGCGGATACCAGCCGTTGATGAGCAGCGCGGTCACCGCTCTCTGCTCGAAGAGAGAACGTAACGATCGCACCCAGGCGCCGCAGAAGGTATTGACGCGCGCCTTGAGCGGGCGAGTCGGAATGAACCGATGCGGGTAGCCCGCCAGCATATCAAGGTCCCAGGAGAATGCCCGCTGGAACCCGGCATCGAAGCTGGATCGATATCCCTGGTCGGAAATATACCAGACCTCGAAGAGGACCTCTCTCCGTCTGGCCAGTTCCTGCCAGACAGGCACCTGGTACTGGATCGGATGGGTGGTAATAATGGCTAGCATGCCGCAAGGGTTTCATGAAGCATGAGATCGAAGCTTCTCAGTGCCTTCCTCGGAACTACCGATCAAGGTTTGGAAAGTCTCCAACATCCTTTCTCCGTACGTATCCCAACCTCCGATACTCTTTACGCGCTTCAGTGCAGCGGCGCGCATTTCAAACCGCAACTCCGGATGCCGGTAAAGCCACAACAGCTTTTCCGCGATCGCTTCGGGCGACCGAATCGGAACAATAAAGCCCTCCACGCCATCGGTGAAAAAATCAGGTCCCCCCGTATTCTCCGTCGCGATGACCGGGCAGCCGCAAGCCATGGCCTCACCGATAACGTACCCGAACGCGTCCTCAATTGAGGAAAGCACCATAACGTCAGATCTCGAGTAATAGCCATTAAGCTTACTCTTTGGTTGTGGCCCCATCACCCTCGGACTCACACCCACCGCTCTGCGCAGCAGTGCGGCAGTTTCAGGTTGCGGTGATCCTACGAGCAATAGCTCTGCGCTTGGAAGCGAGGCGATCCTGAAGGCTTCAAGCACATCATGGAGTCCCTTTCGAACAGAGAGATGGCCCACAAACAATACACGGAAGACGTTACCCTGAGGTGAAGCTGTTGGATAAAAGCGCAGGAGATCCACTCCCCATGGCACAAAGGCAAGCTTCTCTTCTGGGACACCCTTCGCCAGGAAAGTGCCCCGCACAAAGACGGACGGGATCGTGATCAGGTCTGCTTGCTCGTAAGATGCCTCTGCGTAGTCAAGAAATCTCCGGTCCTGACGCTCATATTCGAGACCGACGCGATCGTACTCTTCCGCGAGGATTTCGTCTTGAAAAACCAGGTGGGAATTGACGGCGTCACATACCCACTTGACACCCATTCTCTGGGCGGTGCACCCGCTCCTCAGTCCGCAGTAGGAAATTCCATGAAAGACATCGCAAGCTGGCAGGTTCTTCGCCACATAAGCATCCAATGTTCGATGACACTGCCAGTTCAGCTCCGTTTTTAACGGATATTTCTGAAAGCCAAAACGAGCGAATGCCTCAAAAATGGTCTGTAGA
>JACPFH010000647.1 GCA_016183075.1 Deltaproteobacteria bacterium
CGGCAACTTGAGCTGGATGGAAGCCGGCAGGTCAGAGACGTGCTGCGCGAGCTGGACCTCAACCCGGAGTCGGTGTTGGTGATTCGGAATGGAATCATGCTGACCCGGGATGAGAGGGTAGAGGCAGAGGACACGATCGAAATCTTGTCGGCGATCTCGGGAGGTTGAGCATGCGCTGTCTCAAATGCGGTGAGAAGGCGATTATGGAGCTGTCGAGACACAACTCGGCGTTCTGCCAGCCCCATTACGTGGAATATTTCGAGAATCAGGTGGAGCGGGCCATCCGCCGGCACCAGATGTTCGACCGGGACGATCGCATCCTCGTGGGCGTCTCGGGCGGCAAAGATAGCCTCTCGCTTTGGCACGTCCTGGTGCGCCTGGGGTATCGAGCGGCCGGCCTCCACATTCACCTGGGCATTGACGATTATTCCAAGACCTCCTATGGGAAAGCACTGAGCTTCGCGCGCGAGCGGGGGCTTGAGCTGATCGCGGTCGAACTGGCGGAGAGATACGGCATGAACGTGACGCAGCTCGCCCGGACGGTCCGGCAGGCTCCTTGCTCCGGGTGCGGCCTGAGCAAGCGCTATATTTTAAACCGCGAAGCTTATGAGCGAGGTTTCGATGTTGTGGCGACGGGCCATAATCTGGACGATGAAGCCGCTACGCTTTTGGGCAACGTGCTGCACTGGCAAATCGGCTACCTGGCCCGGCAGTCTCCCGTCCTTTCCAGCGCCGGGGAAAAGCTCGTAAAAAAGGCCAAGCCGCTTTACACGCTCACGGAGCGGGAAACCGCGGCGTACGCCCTCCTGCACGACATCGACTACGTCGTGGAGGAGTGTCCCAACGCGCCGGGTGCCAAGTCGCTCTTTTACAAGGACGTGTTGGCCCGGATTGAGGCGGTATCCCCGGGCACAAAACAGCGCTTTTTCTGCGAGTTTTTGGATCACGCCCGGCCGCGCTTTCGGGCGGGGGGCGACGAACACACCTTACGCGATTGCGCCATGTGCGGGCAGCCGACCACAGCTGAACTTTGCGCCTTTTGCCGTCTGTGGGAGCGCGCTCAACGCCGCACCGCGAAGCAAAAAACCCGCCCCCCGGCAGTGTCTGTTTGAGTCGCGCCTACGGATCTCGCTCTTAGCGGGGAGCGGAGTTAGGCCGCCATCGCTTCCATCTGCTTCGTATACTTTCCATAGCGGGCGGCGCTATTGCACTTGGCCCGGTGGTAGAAAATTTTCTGGGCCGCGGGGACGTTGGTGGCTTCTCCCTTCCACGCCTTGAGCGCGGGGTCCTGCAGCGCCCGGGCATACGAGAAGCTAACCTCCCACGGGTGACCTCCCATGGCATTCATCGCATTGAGGTGCTCCGTGGCGCGTTCGGCGCTCTGCCCGCCGGAGAGGAAAACGATTCCCGGCACGGCCGCAGGAACGACCCGACGCAAACAGCGCATCGTCGCTCGCGCCACCTCCTCAACGCTTGCCTGCTTCGGACACTCTTTACCGGAAAGGACCATGCTCGGTTTGAGCAGCATGCCCTCGAAGGCGACGCGATGCTCCAGAAGCTCGGAAAAAACGCATTTTAACGTCGCCTCCTCCGCTTCCTCGCAGCGCTCGATGGTGTGGTTGCCGTCGATCAGGACTTCGGGCTCGACGATCGGAACCAAGCCTGCTTCCTGACAGAGCGCGGCATAGCGGGCCAGGGCATGCGCGTTCGCCTCGATACAGCCGCGGGTTGGAATCCCCTCGCCGATAGCGATCACCGCTCGCCACTTAGCGAATCGGGCGCCGAGGTCACGGTACTCCGACAGCCGGTTGCGTAATCCGTCCAGCCCTTCGGTGACCTTTTCACCCGGAAAGCCAGGCAAATCGATCGTGCCTTTATCGACCTTGATGCCCGGAATGATGCCTTTCTGTGAAAGCACCTCGGGAAAGGATCTACCCTCCTTGGCCTTTTGTCTCACGGTCTCGTCAAAAAGAATCACCCCGCTGATAAATTCTTCAACACCCTGCGTCGTAAACAGCATCTCGCGGTAGGCGCGACGGTTTTCTTCAGTGGATTCGAGCTTGATGCCCTCGAAGCGGCGCTTGATGGTGCCGGCACTTTCATCGGCCGCCAAGATCCCTTTGCCTTTCGGGACCAGCGATCGGGCTACGGATTCGAGTTCACCTCTGGCCATGGTTCAGTACCTCCTTCCCAAACAAAGATCTTTATCAAAGTCATCGGCGGCTTCCAAGCACCGCGTCCTTCAGGCGCCCTTCGGTACCCGGTAGAAGCGCCGTGCATTGCCGGCCAGAATGGCCGCCTTGTCATCTTCCGTCAGACCCTGATATTCCTGAACCTCCTCGATTTCGTGCATGATGTCCTCGGGACCGATCTCATGGGGGAAATCGCTGGCAAAAAGAAAATGGCTGTTCCCGACCCGCCGGACCTGGTAATCCAGCCCCTCCTCGCCCCCTTCACACCCGACGAAAACGTTGTCTCTCTTCAAATAGTCGCTCGGCTTTTGCTCCATAGAGGGCCCTTTATATCGTCCCCGCATGTTGAGCTCGCCGAAGTAGTGGTGCGATCGGTCCATACGGTCCATCCAAAACGTAACCCAGGCGGCACCGCCTTCGAGAAAGCCGACCCGCAGCCGCGGAAATTCGTCGAACACCCCGTGATACACCATCCCCGAAAAGGCGATGAGCAAGGAAAGGGGATGGCCCATCCCATGAATCGGAACGAATGTCTCGAAGGTATCGAGCCCCATCCCGTGATGGCAACCGCCATGAACTGCGAGCGCGCAGCCCAATTTCTCCGCCTCCGCATATACGGGCCAATAGGCGCGATGGCCCAGATCGAACGGCAGCCCGCGGGAGGGCAGCATCGCGCCGGGCATGCCGAGCTCTTTTACCGCGCGGCGCAACTCAAGAACCGCCTCGCTGACATCCTGCATGGGAAGGAGCGCCATCCCCTTGAGCCGCGGGCTGCGCTTCATGTAGCGGTCATGAATCCAGTTGTTATAAGCCCGCGCCACCGCGCACGCCCAATCGGGATGGGAGATGTTTCCCATGGCCAGCCCGATCGTCGGATAGAGGAAAGCGTACTCGAACTTGGCCACGTCCAGAAATTCAAGCCATTGCTCGGGCCCGACGCGTTTGCCTCCACCGAAGGCCCTCTCGCTCCGTTTGAAAGTAGCCAGGTGGTGAAAGTCCAGCGAGGGAAACACGCTACCCAGGACATTACGTATAGGGCCGATGATCCCCCCGTTGGTCCTGCCGCCGCGGTAGGGCTCCTCCAAGTAGTCAAGGAGGGTCTCATCCTCGATCACATGGCCATCGGCGTCGATAAGTGGCATCGCCATAAAAACCTCCAATCTCCCTCACCTCAACCCTTACGACGAACGCAAATCTTGCGCAAGCTCTATTAAATGACCGTCGGGGTCCCTGAGGTACGCCGTCCGTTGCCCCCAGGGTCGAGTCGTCGGCGGCATCGCCGGCGTGGCACCTGAGGCCACCAATTCCTGAAGGGCTTTGTCGACATCCGCAACTTTGAAACCGATCTCGAATCCAGGCGCATCCTCCGCGGGCTTCGCAAGCGGTGCGCCCAAAGTCTGTCCCATGCCCTTTCTCGTATAAAGCCCAAAGCGCGTGCCTCCGGTCGCAAATTGCGCGTACTCGCCAGAACGGTGGCTCAACGGAAGTCCTAAAACCTCTCGATAGAATTTCACGGCTCGGTCCAGATCCTCAACGATAAGGATGACGTAATCGAGAGCTGCCAGATTCATTGCTTGCCTCCCGCGGCCGATCCCGCCCCTAGACTCCTGGGCCGCACCTGCGATC
>JACPFH010000627.1 GCA_016183075.1 Deltaproteobacteria bacterium
GGGTCGAGTGGCACATGATCGGCCATCTCCAGCGAAACAAAGTCAAGGCGGCGCTGGATCTCTTCGACCTGATCGAATCCTTGGACAACACAGCGTTGGCAAAGGAGCTGGACAAGGAGGGGAAAAAGCGCGGCCGACAAGTGTCCGCGTTCGTCGAAGTCAATCTTGCCGGTGAGGAGAGCAAGACCGGGATCGACAAGAATCAGTTGGTGCCGCTCCTTGAGGAGGTGGGAAAGCTCTCCCATCTGAGCGTAGAAGGCTTGATGGCGGTGCCGCCGCTTCGGGAAAACCCCGAAGATGCGCGGCCTTACTTTCGCGCGCTTCGGGAGTTGCAATCCGAGCTGAGCAGGTTAAAGATACCCAATGTGGAGTTGAATGAGCTGTCGATGGGAATGACTCACGACTACCCGGTTGCCATTGAAGAGGGTGCGACGATCGTGCGTGTCGGAACCGCGATTTTTGGCCCGCGAGAGGGCTAGGACAGGGCCATGTTTGTCCTGGCAAATTTTCTGGCGGCCCTGGCCCAAATCTTGGATGTTCTGCTGTGGGCGTATATGTGGATCGTGGTGGCGCGGGCGCTCATCTCGTGGGTCAATGCGGATCCCCACAATCCCATCGTGCGGTTTCTCTACGCCGCCACCGAGCCCGTGCTCTACCGGATTCGCCGCGCCCTGCCGCTTCACGCCGGCGGCATCGATTTCTCGCCCATCATTGTTTTTGTCGCCTTGATCTTCTTGCAGCGCTTTGTTGTCCGCTCGCTTTACGATCTTGCCCAGTCCATCCGGTTTATGGGTTAGGTGGCAAAGTCGCCATGAAGCCTCTCTTTGTTGCCGATATTCGCGACAACCAGCCTGTGGACTCGGTTTTCCTGGTTGCGGCCAAGAACCATGGCGTGACCAAGAGCGGCAACGGCTACTTGACTCTCAGGCTTCTCGATCGCAGCGGTGAGATCGAGGCGAGGGTATGGGAACGAGCGGAGCAGGTTGGCCGCGCGTTTGACAAAAATGATTTCGTGCGCGTTCGTGGTCAGGCCACGCAGTATCAAGGAAAGGTGCAGATTCGGGTGCAAGAGATCGCGCGAATCGATGAGCGGGAGGTGGCAACCGAAGATTTCTTGCCGAGAAGCCAGGCCGATCCGGAGGAGATGGCGGAGGAGCTAAAGACGATCCTGAGAGGCATGAAGGATCCCCACCTGCGGGCCCTGGCCGAAGCGTTCTTTAGTGACCAGACCTTTATGGAGCTTTTCAAGCGCGCGCCCGCCGGGAAGACGATTCACCACTCGTATCTGGGCGGGCTGCTGGAGCACACGCTTTCGCTTCTGAAGCTCATTCTCAAAGTGGTGGAGAACTATCGGGGAATCGATGTCGACCTTCTGCTCACGGGAGGATTTCTTCATGACAGCGGCAAGATCTACGAGTTTTCGTACGACCGGGCCGTAGCGTATACCGACCGGGGCCAGCTTCTGGGTCATTTGATCATGGAGATCGAGATGGTCGACGAGAAAATCAAGAGTATTGCCGATTTTCCCGAGGAGCTGGCGATGCTGCTCAAGCACATGATCGTGAGCCATCATGGCGCCTTGGAATTTGGCTCGCCCAAGCTGCCGCAAACGGTGGAGGCGGTCATGCTCCACTATCTGGATGACCTGGACGGCAAGATTCAGAGCATTCAGAGCCTGCTCAGGAAAGAACCGGCTTCGCGCTGGACCTCTTTTCACCGCGCCTACGAGCGCCCCTTTTTTCGCGGCAGGCAAGAAGACGACGATGAGGATTAACCCACCCGGACAAGAAGGAGGTTGTGCGCCGTGAAGAACTTTCTCGCGGGAGAATGGGTCGACAAGTCGAAAAAGATCGAAGTCCGCAACCCCTACGATAATTCGGTCATCGACGCCGTGCCTAAAGCTGAGGCCGCCGACGTCGAGCGGGCCCTGGCCTTCGCGCAGCGCGGGGCCAAAGTCATGGCGAAGCTCTCCGGCTATGAACGCTGGAAGATCCTGCGAAAGGCGGCGGACTCGATGGCCGCTCGGAACGAGGAGTTGGGACGGCTGATCTCCAAGGAGGAAGGGAAGATCATCGCTGAAGGCCGGGGAGAGGCCAACCGGGCCGTGGAGGCGATGACGGGCTCGGCCGAGGAGGCCAAGCGCCTGCACGGAGAGACCGTGCCGCTCGACGGGGACCCGGTAGGGGCGAACAGACTGGGCTTTACGCTTCGCGTGCCGTGCGGCGTCGTAGCGGCAATCACCCCGTTTAATTTTCCGCTCAATCTGGTCTGCCATAAGGTCGGGCCGGCGCTCGCGGCCGGCAACTCGGTGATCGTCAAGCCGGCCACCGATACCCCGCTCTCGGCATTGCGGCTGGTCGAAATATTGCTCGAGTCCGGCCTGCCACCGGAGGGCATTCAATGCATCACGGGTTCAGGGGCCGAGATCGGCGATCTTTTGGTGGCGGATCGGCGGGTGCGCAAAATCTCTTTTACGGGCAGTCGCGAAGTGGGTGACCGCATCTGCCGTACCGCGGGCATCAAGAAGGTCACCATGGAGCTCGGTTCCAACAGTCCGCTCATCATCATGCCGGACGCCGACTTGGAAAAGGTAGCCGCCGCGGTGGCTTCCACTGGTTACTCCAACGCCGGTCAGTCCTGTATCTCGACGCAGCGGGTGCTCGCGGCGGGCAAGGTCTACAGCGACTTTTTGAGCGCGCTGTCACCCAAAGTGAAAGCGCTCTCCGCCGGCAACCAACTCGATGAGAAGACCAAAGTGGGTCCGATGGTGCGCGAGGCCGATGCGGTTCGTGTCGAGCAGTGGGTACAGGAGGCAGTCGGGGGTGGAGCCCGGGTCGTCGTCGGCGGAAGCCGTCAAGGTGCAGTCTATGCTCCCACGGTCGTTGCGGACGTGAAGCCTGAGATGAGGATCTCCTGCGACGAGCTGTTTGGCCCGGCCGTGACCGTGACACCGTTCCAGACCATCGACGAGGCGATCACGCTGGCCAACGATACGTTCTACGGCCTTTCGGCGGGCATCTTCACGGAGAAGATCGAGTGGGCGATGCGATTTGCCCGCGAGGTCGAATCAGGCAACCTTCATATCAACTGGGGCCCGGCGTGGCGCGTCGATCTGATGCCTTACGGCGGCCTTAAGGAATCCGGCTTCGGCAAAGAGGGGCCGCGCTACGCTGTGGAAGAGATGACCGAGCTTAAGATGGTGGTCTTTCACCTGAGCACATAGGGATGCGGGCGGACGGGCGAAAGGCCAAAGAGCTGAGGCCGATCAGAATTCAGCCCAGCTATATCAAGCATGCCGATGGCTCGGTGCTGATTGAGGTCGGCGACACGCGGGTCATCTGTACCGCGAAGCTCGAAGGCAAAACGCCGCCTTTTTTACGCAACAGCGGCAAGGGCTGGATCACCGCCGAGTACGGGATGCTGCCGTCGTCTTCGCAGGCGCGCATATCCCGCGAGGCGGCTCGCGGAAGAATCGGCGGAAGGACCCACGAGATCCAGCGCCTGATTGGGCGCAGCCTTCGGGCGATCGCTGATTTGGCGGGCCTCGAGGAACGCACCGTATGGATCGACTGCGATGTGATCCAGGCCGACGGCGGGACCCGCACCGCGTCCATTACGGGCGCCTATGTGGCGCTGGCGGAAGCGGTCCGCCGCTGGTTGAAGCAGGGCGTGATCAAGAAAGACCTGCTGCGCGACTCGGTGGCAGCGGTCAGCGTGGGGATCGTTGGCGGTCATGTTCTTTTGGATCTCAATTACGAGGAGGACAGCCGGGCCGAGGTGGACATGAATTTCGTCATGACCGGTGCGGGAAGGTTCGTCGAGGTGCAAGGCACGGCCGAATCCAGCCCGTTCACCAAAAAGCGACTCGACCAGATGGCCGAGGTCGCCCACCAAGGCATCCGCGAGCTCCTGGTTGTCCAGAAAAAAGCCCTTGCCGCATTGCCCTGATCTTTCTGGCCTCTGGGGCGAAGTGGAGCTCTGTGCGATCGGAGGATAGGAAAGAAGCTTTGGCTGTCGTGGAGCTTCTTGTGGGAACAACGAACCCGGGCAAGCTGGCGGAGATCCGGGCGCATCTCGGAACTCTGCCGATTCACATCGTTCCCTTGGGGAAGCTCGCGAGTTGGCCCGAGGTCGCCGAGGATGGAAAGAGCTTTGAGGAGAACGCGTTAAAAAAAGCGCGCACGCTTGCCGATTTCACCGGCATGCCGACTCTGGCGGACGATTCTGGCCTGGAGGTGGATGCGCTGGGTGGAGCGCCCGGCATTCATTCCGCTCGTTATAGCGGCGAGGACGCGAATGATGCGCGGAACAATGAAAGACTCCTTCAAGAGTTGGCCGGGCTGCCGCGGGAGAAGCGGACGGCGCGCTTTGTCTGCGTTTTGGCGTTATGCCTGCCGGATTCTCGGCAGCGCGGCGATTGGCTCTTTCGCGGCGAGTGTGGGGGGTGGATTGCTTTCGCGCCGCGTGGGGACAACGGGTTCGGGTATGATCCGCTGTTTTTCTTCCCTCCGTTCGGGAAGACGTTTGGGGAGGTCGATCGGGAAACGAAGGGGCGGGTCAGCCATCGGGGAAAAGCGCTCGGGAAGTTTGCCGAAGCGCTGCCAACGCTGCTTCCTTTGCTTCACCGACCTTGATTTCACTCCGAGCCTGTGTAGAATGACTTTTGCTTGTGCGTGACGGGGCGTAGCGCAGTCTGGTAGCGCACCTGCCTTGGGCGCAGGGGGTCGGACGTTCAAATCGTCTCGCCCCGACCACTAATGCAGTCAATGGTTAATAGTAAATGGTAAAGACCGAAACCGAGGTGTGGCGGGGATCTATTGACCATTGACTAATTACTAATAACCGTTCTTGGGCGCCAGTAGCTCAGGTGGACAGAGCAACGGCCTTCTAAGCCGTAGGTCAGGGGTTCGAATCCCTTCTGGCGCGCCAGCACCGCTTTCGGTACGGTGAGTGTAGCTCAATTGGTTAGAGCACTGGACTGTGGCTCCAGGGGTTGAGGGTTCAAGTCCCTTCACTCACCCCAGAATTTTGCTTAGGCAAAATTCAGAGCAGTAGAGCAGTGGAGCAGCAGCGATTTCCACCCCTACTGCGGTCTAATGCTCCAATGTTCTACTGTTCCGGGTTCCAAGCTTGCGATGGGCCGCTAGCTCAGTTGGTAGAGCAGCTGAC
>JACPFH010000628.1 GCA_016183075.1 Deltaproteobacteria bacterium
TCAGGCCATCGATGTGCTTCGCCTGTGCAGGGATCGTTTGGCAGTCTATTCCGGCGAAGACTCTTTGACCTTTTCTCTGATGGCCTTGGGAGGTAAGGGAGTTATCTCCACGGTGGCCAACATAGTTCCCAAAGAGATGTCCGAGCTGGCCCAGGCCTGTCTCAAGGGCGATTGGGAGAAGGGGAGAAGTCTTCAGTTCAAGCTCATCCCCCTCATTCACGCTGTTTTCGTCGAGACCAACCCGATTCCGGTCAAGACCGCGCTCTCTCTCATGGGCAAATGCCGCGGCGATCTGCGCCTTCCTTTGACGTCGATGTCCGAAGGGAACCTCAAAAAACTCAAGACGACGATGACCGAATTCGGTCTCATCTGAGGCTTCCGTGCTTTCTCTCATTGTTTGCGGCGCGGCGGGAAGGATGGGAGGCACGGTGGTGCGTCTCATCCACGAGGGCGCCACAACGAAACTCGTCGGCGCGGTCGAAGCGCCGAGCAATCCCCAGATCAACAAGGATGCCGGTGAGGTGGCGGGTGTGGGGAAGATTGGGATCCCGATCACCACTCAGGTCGCGCCCTTATTGAAAGGACAAGTCGTTGTCGTCGAATTCACCACCCCGGAAGCTACCCTGGAGCACGCAAGAGTCGCCGCGCAGAAAAACGCCCCCATCGTCATCGGCACGACGGGGTTCGATCAAGGGCAGCTAGCCGAGATCAAGAGCCTTTCGCGCCGCATGCCCGTCCTAATCTCGCCCAATATGAGCCTCGGGGTGAATCTTCTTGTGAGCCTTTTGGGCAGAGTGGCTAAGACGCTCGGCGAAGATTACGATGTCGAGATCGTTGAGGCGCACCATCGCTTCAAGAAGGATGCCCCGAGCGGCACCGCCCTGGCGCTGGGCCGCGCGGTGGCGCAGGCGCTCAAGAGGGATTTGGACGAGGTCGGTGTTTGCGGCCGCAAAGGGATCGTTGGCGAGCGGGCCAAGAAAGAGATTGGTCTTTTGTCAGTGCGCGCCGGAGATATCGCAGGGGACCATACCGTGATCTTTGGCGGCCTAGGTGAGAGGTTAGAATTCATCCACCGCGCCCACAGCCGCGAAACCTTCGCGCGCGGCGCGCTCCGCGCCGCCCAATGGCTGGTGAAGCAGAAAAAAGGTCTCTACAGCATGCAGGACGTGCTCGAGCTCTGAACGTCCCGTTTCTTGATTTCTTCTTTTTGACACCACCGTGACCATCTATTAGATTCAAGCTAGTCTGCGGCAATAGGAAAACTTATGGTAGACATGGACACGATCGTGTCGCTGTGCAAGCGGCGCGGGTTCATTTTTCAGTCGAGCGAGATCTACGGCGGGCTGGGCTCGGCCTGGGATTACGGCCCGCTGGGCGTGGAGTACAAAAACAACGTCAAGTGCCTCTGGTGGCGCGACAATGTCCAACTGCGGGACGATATGGTTGGACTGGACGCGGCGATCTCTATGCACCCCAGAGTGTGGGAAGCAAGTGGCCATGTGGCGAGCTTCTCCGATCCTTTCACCGGTTGTTCCGAGTGCGGACGGCACTATCGTGCGGATCAGATCTACGACATGATCTGGAGCTCGAAGTGGTTTCGTGCTCTGCTGAAGGTCCTGGAGGGGCCGGCGGCAAAAAAGGGGGAGTGGAAGGCCATTGCAAACTGGGCACAAAGCGACGGCAAAAAACTCGCACCCAATTTCCCTCTCAAAGATCCGAACGCGGCCATTGAGTCGCCGACTCGATACCCGTTCGAAGGACCCGAGGATCCGCGGTTCCATGCCTTTTTGAGAACGTTGGGGCATCTCCCTGCGCTGGCCGGCAACTCTTTAGGGGTACTCTGCCCCAATTGCGGTAGCTTCAAGCTGTCGGAGCCGAGGCCTGCCAGCCTCATGCTCGAGACTTTTCTCGGCCCAGTAAGAGAAACGGCCACGAAGACTTACCTTCGGCCTGAGACCGCGCAGGGGATCTTCGTCAATTTCGACAATGTCCTGCAGGCGTTGAGGAAGAAGCTTCCTTTCGGAATCGCGCAGATCGGGAAGGCCTTTCGTAACGAGATCACGCCTGGCAATTTTACCTTCCGCACGCGCGAGTTCGAGCAGATGGAGATCGAGTATTTCGTGATGCCGGGAACGGACGAGGAATGGCACCAGAGCTGGATCGACGAGCGCTTCGCCTGGTACCCGAAATACGGTATTCGGAAGGAAAACATCAGGCTCCGCGAGCACACGCCTGAAGAACTGGCCTTCTACGCAAAGAGGTGTGTCGACATAGAGTATCTTTTCCCCA
>JACPFH010000679.1 GCA_016183075.1 Deltaproteobacteria bacterium
CCACGGTCTTGGTGGGATCCGACTCGTCATCGAGCAAGGTCAACTCCAACCGCATCTTCTTCCCGCCCACGCTCACTCCGCCCGCAGCGTTGATGTGCTCTACGGCGATCTCGTAACCCGCCTTGTTTTGCGCGCCACCGGCGGCATAGCGCCCGGTGAGCGGGACAACCGCGCCGACTTTGATGTTTTGGGCGACTGCCTCCAATACTGACCCAACAATTAACAGAATTGCCGCAACGCCAACTAGAGTTATCCGCCTCATAATCTCCTCCCTAAGTTCCTTCCACGGCCTGTCGGGCTCCGAACCCAGCGGCGCGACGATACCACGGATGAGCAATTCCGTCAAAATCAAACTTTTCCCCATACTTTAGCGGCGGTATTCACTACCAGTTCGAGCTTTCGCCACTGGTCGTCCTCGGTGACCAGGTTGCCCTCCATAGTGGAGGCAAAGCCGCACTGGGGGCTTAGCGCCAGGTTCTCCAGCGGCACATACTTGCCGGCCTCCTCGATCCGCCTCATGAGATGATCTTGCGACTCGAGCTGCGCCACCTTGCTCGACACGAGCCCCAGCACCACCGTCTTGCCGCGGGGGACGAACCGCAGAGGCTCGAAAGTGCCGGCACGCTCCGACTCATACTCGAGCAGGAAGGCATCCACCTGAAGGTTACCGAAGAGCTTCTCGGCAATCGCGTCATAGCCGCCTTCTGCGTACCACTGGCTGCGGTTGTTGCCCCGGCATAGATGAATGGCCAAGACTACGCCGGCGCGCTTGGCGCCCTCCAGGCACGCGTTGTCGGCGCGCACCGCCTCCTCCAACGCCTGGTCCGGGTCCACCCCCATCTCGCTCTTGATGTAGCTGCGCCACTTCGGGTCGATGTAGTAGCTGTAGCGGGGCGCATCGATCTGCACGTATTGCACCCCTTCGTTCACCAACGCCTGGATCTCCGCCTTGAGAACGGGAACAATGTCCCACAGCAGAGCCGAGTGGTTGGGATAAACCTTGTCGGTGATACCGCGCTTGTAATAGATAGCGGGGAATTGATTGGCGGTCGGCAGCGTAATCTTGATGTCGCCCGGACTATGCTGCTTCATGAAGTTGACCTCGTGCTGGGTCAATCGCCTCGTCTGCCTCAACCTGCTCACCACGATCCCGGGGACGCTCGATGGCTGGGGGGTGCCGCCGCTGCTGGCCTGCCAGGAGCGGGGGACGGCGCCGCCTTCGTCGATCCCCTCCACCGAATCATTAAAGTCGCTCATGAAATTACGCCGCCTGAATTCACCGTCGGTGAATACTTTAAAACCGATTTCCTTCTGGCGTTGGAGCACTCGCTGAATGTGCCTGTCTTCGAGCCCCTTGAGTTGCTGCCGATCGACCTTTTGGTCACCGTGAGCCCGCAAAATCTCCTCGGGCCGAAGCAGGCTGCCCACATGGTCCGCGCGATATTTGGCCGCCATAGCGATCCCTCCTTAATCTACAACCTTGTAAACCTGCCCATGCCGGAGTCTCAGATGAATTCGCAGTGAACTTTATCGCTTGGGGTCGCGCTATGTCAACTTGGGGCCGGGTCTCTCAGCCGCTGAGTCATTGACAAGCCGCCTGTGTACGGAATAGCTTCATAGCGGTTACTCGATTTGTATCGGCAAATCATCACGGAGGGAGAGAAAAGATGAAGCGAAGCTCGAACCGGATTCTTGTCACACATGCCGGAGCATTGCCGCAGCCGGGCGAGCTGCGGGAAATGGTCTTGACGAAGAGCAGGCGCCAACCTTACGAGAAGGAGACATTTGCCAGGCGGCTCAAAAGCGCCGTCGCGGACGTGGTCAACCAACAGACCGACTGCGGCATCGATATCGTCAATGACGGCGAGCTAGGGAAGACCAATTTTACGACCTATGTCCGCGAGCGCCTCGGCGGGTTCGAGGAGCGACCTCCCAAGCCGGACGATCAACCGGCGGTGATATTCGGCCGGGATATGGTGGAGTTCAGGGAGTACTTCGACAGGCCGGGAGAAGCGGTCCGGGGTCGACACGCAAGGCAGTTCTTTTGCACAGCGCCGCTTACGTACGCGGGTCACGACGCTGTAAAGATGGACATTGACAATTTCAGGGCCGCGCTCCAAGGAGTTGATGTCGAGGAGGCGTTTTTGCCCGCGGTTGCGCCCGGCACCATCGAGCATTGGATGAAGAACGAATACTATCCCAACGACGAGGCCTATGTGTATGCAATCGCTGAGGCTATGAGGGAAGAATACAAGGCCATCGTCGACGCGGGATTCATTCTCCAGATAGACGATCCCGATCTGGCGGACGCGTGGCAAATGAACCCCGGCATGAGCACGGCGCAGTATCGGAAGTTCGCCGAGCTTCGCATCGACGCGCTCAACCACGCCCTACGAGACCTTCCACTGGAAAGAATCCGCTTCCATATGTGCTGGGGCAGCTATCACGGCCCCCATAAGTACGACATTCCCCTGAGGGACATCGTGGATATCATCCTGAAAGTTCGCGCGCAGGCCTATTCCATCGAGGCCTCCAATCCCTGCCACGAGCACGAATGGCGGGTGTGGGAGGAGACCAAGCTCCCGGCAGGGAAGATTCTCGTTCCCGGGGTAGCCGGTCACTTCAGCGACTTTATCGAGCACCCGGAGCTGATCGCAGAGCGCCTGGTAAAGTATGCGAAGCTCATGGGTCGCGAAAACGTGATCGCGGGTACGGACTGCGGGCTCGGTCCGAGGGTAGGCCATCCCAGGATCGCTTGGGCCAAGTTCGCGGCCATGGCCCAAGGCGCGCGGTTGGCGACCAGGCAGCTCTGGGGACACTAGAAGCGATGAGGTCCAGATGCCCACGACGGCAACCCTTCTCATGACGTGTCAAGATCAAAAAGGACTGGTCCAGAAAATATCGGATTTTATTTATCGTCGTAACGGAAATATTCTCCATGCGGACCAGCACATCGATTTCGGAACGGGCCAATTTTTTTCCCGGGTTGAATGGGACCTCGAAGCATTCGGCCTTGCCAGAGAGAAGATCGGCCCGGAATTTAGCCGGTTGGCCGACTCTTTGGGCATGCAGTGGGAACTCCGCTTCTCGGACGAGCGGACTCGAATCGCTATTTTTGTTTCCCGTCTGGACCATTGTTTGGTCGATCTTCTCCATCGCCACGCGATCGGGGAGCTGCACGCCGATGTGGTGGCGATTATCGGCAATCATCAGCTTTTGCGTCCCGTCGCCGAGCAGCGAGGTATTCCCTATCATGTCTTCCCCATCACTGCCGGGAACAAGAGAGCGCAAGAAGAGAAGGAATTGCAATTGCTGGATTCGCTGAAGGTGGATTTGATTGTTCTGGCTCGCTACATGCAAATTCTTACGCAAGCATTTGTGTCGCGCTATCCAAATCGGATCATCAATATCCATCACTCGTTTCTGCCCGCCTTTGCCGGGGCGCGTCCCTATGTGCAGGCCCATGCCCGGGGGGTAAAGCTCATCGGGGCCACGAGCCACTACGTGACGCCCGTGGTGGATGAAGGCCCCATTATCGAGCAGGATGTGGTTCGCATCAGCCATCGCGACACGGTGGACGATTTGGGGCGCAAGGGTCGCGATCTGGAGCGCGTCGTGCTGGCGCGCGCCGTACGTCTCCACCTCGAGAGGCGGGTTTTGCCCTATGGAAATAAGACAGTGGTTTTCGATTGAAATTGGCGGTGAAGCAGGGCTGAATGGCTCCCTACCGGAACATCGACGAAGGCCGCGCGGACGATGGACTAAGCTCCCTCGGGGAACGCGCTCTCGGCTGCGGCCGATGGGTTCGTGCCATGAGTGGTGCCGTCTGTAATCGGATGTCCGCAGCCTCGCTCGCGCTCCCCCAGGGAGCTTGCCAGGCAAGTCCCGAAAGGGTCGGAGAGCCGTCGCAAGCTTGACGGGCCAAGCGGCAACAGCTATTCTTCGATTCGATGAAATCGACGGTTCGGACGAAAATCAACGGGCGGCTTTACGAGGAAGAGGTCGAGCCACGGATTCTTCTCTCCCATGTTTTGCGTGAGACGATCGGGCTCACGGGCACTCATATCGGATGCGTGATCGGCGAGTGCGGGGCGTGCACCATCGTGCTCGACGGAAAGCTCGTCAAATCCTGTCTTCTCTTTGCCCCCCAGGCAAACGGCAGAGAGATTCTGACCGTCGAAGGGCTGAGCCAAAACGGCGCCCTGCACCCTGTCCAAGAAGCCTTTGTTCAGCAATACGGTCTCCAATGCGGCTACTGCACGCCGGGCATGGTGCTGGCTGCGTATTATCTTTTGAGCAAGAATCCAAACCCGACCGAAGAACAGATCCGCGTTGGACTCGGCGGCAACCTGTGTATGTGCACCGGCTACATGCAGATCATCGCAGCCGTCAAAGACGCAGCCAATCGAATGAAAAGATAGTTGTGAGTTTTACATTTTGAATTTTTAGTTCCGTTAACTCAAAACTAAAAACTAAGAATTAAAAACTGGACCGTAAGGTGGCTGAAACGAAGTACGTTGGCAAGGTGACGCGCAGCAAGGAAGCCCCCCGCCATGTGAGCGGCCGGGGAAACTTCGTCGACGATCTCGTCCTGCGCGGCATGCTCCATGCGGTGATCTTAAGGAGCCCGCATGCCCACGCCCGTATCGTCACGGTCGACGCCGAGCCCGCGCTCAAGCAGCCGCGGGTTGTCGCCGCCCTAACGCCGGCGGACGTGCTGGCTATGACGCGTCCGTTCAAGCCGGGACGTTACGCCGCAGGCCTCAGAAAACCGATCGCGGAATACGCCACCGCAACCGACAGGGTGCGCTACGTGGGAGAGCCGGTAGCCGCCGTCGCCGCGCGCGATCGAGGCAGCGCCGAGGACGCCCTCGAAGCAATCTCCGTCGAGTACGAGCCGCTCCCGGTGGCCGCCGACACCGCGGCGGCCATGCTCCCGGCGTCGACACCGCTTTTCGACGAGCTGGGCTCCAACATCGCCTGGAAAGGATTCCTTACCTACGGAAACGTCGAAAAAGCGTTCTCCGAGGCCGACGAAATCGTCGCCGAGAAGCTGAAGATCCACCGCTACAGCTCGACGCCATTGGAGCCCTTAGCCTGCATCGCTTCGTTCGATGCACCGAGCCGGAGGCTCACGGTGTGGGTGAACGCCCAGGTGCCGGAGAATATCTATGACGCGCTGCGTGAGGCCCTGGGGCTCGAAGACGTGAGAGTTATCATACCGGATATCGGCGGCGGCTTCGGGCAAAAAATTTATCTCATCCGCAAGTACGTCGTGATCACGAGCCTTCTGGCAATCAAGAGCGGGCGCCCGGTGAAATGGATCGAAGACCGCAGCGAGCACATGATGGCCGCCGGCCACTCATGCGAACAGCAATTCGAGGTCGAAGCCGCAGTCAAGCGCGACGGG
This sequence comes from Deltaproteobacteria bacterium, assembly GCA_016183075.1. Lineage (GTDB taxonomy): Bacteria > Desulfobacterota > Binatia > UBA9968 > UBA9968 > 2-12-FULL-57-22. Next base: position 5,411 of record JACPFH010000679.1, read on the forward strand.
ACCGTCCTGGGACTCAAGGTAAGGGAAATCGATGACGTCGGCGGATCGACGAGCACGCTCACGATCCACTTCACCAACAAGCTCAACAACCTCACCAATACCTACAAAGTCCAGAACATCTCGATGGAAGGTTATGCGGTCGTAACCAACAGATGCCCGGTGATTCCGAACCGGGGCATCGGAAAGCCCGGGATGTGCTTCATCTGGGAGCGGATCATGGACAGGATCGCCGACGCGCTCCGTCTCAGTCCGATTGAGGTCCGCCGCGTGAATCTCGTGCCTCCGGACCAATTCCCTTACACGACGCCAAACGGAAACGTGTACGATAGCGGCGACTACCCCGCCCTGCTCGGGCAGGTGCTCAAGAAAGTCGATTATGAAAAATTTCGCGAAGAGCAAAAGCGGGAGCGCGAGCGGGGGCGCCTGCTCGGGATCGGCATCGTCATCGGTGTCGAGCCGGGAGGGCGGAACGCCGCGCGCGACCTCGCTATTTTCCCGGAAATGAAAGAGACCCCCGGCTCCGGCGGCGTCAACGGGGCCACGATCAAGGTCGAAAAAAACGGCACGATCGCCCTTTTTCTGGGCTCGCCCAACTGCGGGCAATCCCACGAGACCACGACCGCGCAGGTAGCGGCCGATATCCTCGGGATCTCCCCCGAACATATCAGCACCAGCACCCCGTTCGACAGCGATATCGCTCCCTGGGGGGTGGCCGCGGCCAACAGCGGGAACAATTTTCATCTCTACGATATCGGAGCGGTGCACGGCGCCGCCACGCGGCTCAAGGAAAAAATTCTCACGCTCGCCGCTCATGTCCTCAACACCAACCCCGCTGAACTCACGATAGAAAACGGGACGGTCTATCTCCCCGGCTCGCCGATCAAGAAAGTCACGTTCGCCGAGTTGGGAAAGATTGCCTACGGCAACCAGGCGCTTATGCCGCGGGGCTTTGAGGCCGGGCTACAGACCACTTTCTACTACACGTTCCCGCATGCGGATACCAATCTGGTTCCCGGCGCGGACCGGAAGGTGCGCGCCCAGTTCACGTTCTCGGCGGCGGCCCATGCAGCCATCGTTGAGGTGGACAGGGCCACCGGGAAAGTTCACGTTTTGCGCTACTGCATCGTCAGCGACAACGGGACGGTGATCAACCAGCAGG
>JACPFH010000626.1 GCA_016183075.1 Deltaproteobacteria bacterium
ACATTTCACAGATGGAGTGCAGATGACGCTCGGGCTGCCGATCATTCGGACCTCGGTGGACCATGGGACCGCATACGACATCGCCGGCCATAACCAGGCCGATCCCAGGAGCATGAGCGAAGCGATTCTTTTGGCAACTAGATTGGCGAAGCGGAAAAAGAACAGGAGGGGGAAGTGAACCCTGCGATCTTTCGTGAGTACGATATCAGAGGCTTGGCAGAGAAGGATTTTGACGCCGAGTTTGCTCGGCTCCTCGGAAAGGTCCATGGCACCCTCGTTCGTGAACGGGGCGGGAAGCGCGTTTCGGTGGGGCGGGATGGCCGCACCACCTCCGATCCCTACGCGCAAGCCGTCATCGAGGGTTTTGTTTCCGCCGGGCTCGAGGTTTACGACATCGGAATGTGTCCGACACCGCTCCTTTACTTTTCTCTTTTTCACCTCGATCTGGACGGCGGCGTCCAGGTCACCGCAAGCCATAACCCTTCCGAATATAACGGCTTCAAGGTATGCATGGGGAAAGAGACGCTGTATGGGTCGCAGATTCAGCACTTAAAGCGTTTGATGGAAGAGAACCGTTACCAGGAGCGAGCGGGCGGCAAACACGAGAGCTATGCGATCATTCCGCCGTATAACGAGTACGTCGCGCGCGACGTGCCAAGCATCGCCAGGCCGCTCAGGGTCGTGATCGACGCGGGAAGCGGCGTGGCCGGGCCTGTGGCGCCGCCGATTTTTCGCCGGCTCGGCTGCACAATCTGGGAGATCGCATGCACGCCCGACCCAACGTTCCCGGTACACCATCCGGACCCGACGGTCCCCGAAAACCTCGAAGCCCTGATCGACAAAGTGAAAGAGGAAAAGGCAGACCTGGGGGTTGCCTACGACGGCGACGCCGATCGCATCGGGGTGGTCGACGATCGAGGAAAGATTCTTTGGGGCGACGAGGTTTTGATTTTGTTCGCGCGCGATATCCTGACACTGCATCCCGGCGCGGTGATCATTTCGGAGGTCAAGTGCTCGCAGCGCCTGTTCGATCAGATCCGCCTGCATGGCGGACAGCCGATCATGTGGAAGGCCGGCCACTCGCTGCTCAAAGCGAAGATGAAGGAAACCGGAGCGCTCTTGGCCGGGGAGATGAGCGGCCACATGTTTTTTGCCGACCGGTATTTTGGCTACGACGATGCGATTTATGCCTCGGTGCGTCTGCTCGAGCTCGTGGCTCGCGTTGGCCGCCCGCTTTCTACGTTGCTTGCCGATGTCCCCGAAACGGTCTCGACGCCGGAGATCCGGGTTGAGTGCCCCGACGAGCGGAAATTTATCATCGCAGAGCAGGCGCGGGAATACTTTCGCACGCGCTACCCGATTATCGACGTCGACGGCGTGCGCATCCAGTTTCCCGAAGGATGGGGACTGATTCGCGCCTCGAACACCCAGCCCGCGCTCGTCCTCCGGTTCGAGGCTAAGACGGAGGAAAAGCTGCAAGAATATCGGGGCATCATTGAAGGGAAATTAAAGGAGTTGATGGCGAGGTAAGGTCTGTCAGGTCTATCTGGTCTATCTGGTCGTTTGGTCTGTTTCGCCGGTCTCGTTCAGACCGAATAGACAAAATAGACCAGATAGACCAAATAGACGAGCTATGCCTGGTAAGATCGTTATCCGCGGGGCGCGGGAGCACAATCTCAAAAACATAGACCTGGAAATTCCCCGTGACCGGCTCGTTGTCATCACCGGAGTGTCCGGCTCCGGCAAGTCTTCTCTCGCCTTCGACACCCTCTATGCTGAGGGGCAGCGGCGCTATGTGGAGTCGCTCTCGGCTTACGCGCGCCAGTTCCTCGACCAGATGCAACGGCCCGACGTGGATTCGATCGAGGGGCTTTCCCCGGCGATTTCTATTGAGCAGCGCAGCCCGGCCACGAACCCCCGCTCCACCGTCGGCACGGTCACCGAGATCTACGATTATCTGCGCCTGCTCTATGCTCGGATCGGAAAAGCCCACTGCCTTCGCTGCGGCAGGGAAATCTCGCCGCAGACCATTCAACAGATTGTCGACCGGCTGCTTCAACTCCCCGCCCAGGCCAGGATCCATATCTTCGCGCCGATTGTGACAGGGCGAAAGGGCGAATATCGCAGAGAGCTCAAAGCCCTCGCCCAGGGTGGATTTGCCCGCGTCAGGATCGACGGCGAGCTTTATGATTTGGGAGAAGAAATTCTTTTGCGCAAGTCTGTGTGCCACGAGATCGACTTGTTGGTGGACCGGCTTACGCTACGAGCCGGCATCGAGCAACGTTTAGCCGACTCCCTCGAGGTGGCCTCCCGCTTCGGCCAGGAGAGGATCAAGATCGAGGTTTTCCCCGACGGTTCCGCCGATCGCGGCGAGACGATCCTCTTCAGCCAGAAATTTGCCTGCGTCCAGTGCGGCCTCTCTTATCCCGATCTGGCGCCGCGCATGTTTTCCTTCAACAGCCCGTATGGGGCCTGTCCGAAATGTGGCGGTCTCGGAACCCAGTCCGCCGCGCACGGGCAGGATCCGGACAACCTTGTAAGCCTTCTTCGCTGCCGCGAGTGCGACGGGCTTAGGCTCCGGCGCGAGAGCCTGCACGTAAGGATAGGGAAAAAAAACATTGCCGAGGTTGCCCGCCTGCCGGTGAAAGAGACGCTTACATTCTTCCGTTCGCTTGAGCTCAGCGACAGCGAGAAAACGATCGCCCAAAGAGTGCTGCGCGAGATCGTGAGCCGGTTGGAGTTTATGATCCAGGTGGGACTCGACTATTTGAGCTTAGATCGCCCCTCGGCCACCCTTTCCGGCGGTGAATCGCAGCGGGTTCGGCTCGCCACGCAAATCGGATCGAGCCTGGCCGGCGTGCTTTACATATTGGATGAGCCCAGCATCGGTCTTCACCCCAGAGACACGAAGCGTCTCTTGGCAATCCTCACGCAACTCAGAGATCTGGGCAACACGGTTTTGGTGGTCGAGCACGACCGGGAGACCATTCTCGAGGCGGATCACGTCATTGACATGGGACCGGGAGCCGGACTCAAAGGCGGGGAGGTAGTGGCCCAGGGCAGGCCGGAAGAAATCATGAACTCCGAGAGGTCCCTTACCGGCCAGTACCTCTCGAGCCGGATGGCGATTCCCGTGCCTTCCGAGCGGCGCCGGCGGGGCGCCGCAATTCTCCGTGTAAAGGGGGCCAGGCACAACAACCTGAAAGGGATCAC
>JACPFH010000666.1 GCA_016183075.1 Deltaproteobacteria bacterium
AAATTGTAGGCCGCGCTCACGGCGTTGCGCTCAGCGTGGGCAAGCTGGCGTTCGATGGCCTGATGGTTCCAACCTTGTTCGTGCAGCAGCGTTGATGCCATGCTGCGGAAGCCGTGGCCAGTCATTTCTTCCCTCGTATAGCCCATGCGCCGTAGCGCCGCTAGGATGGCGTTTTCGCTCATGGGCCGCGCGCGTGACTGCGCGCCGGGAAAGACATACCAGAGGGCGGTCGATCTCTCGGAGAGGGTCGCTAGCTCGCTGACCTAAGGACGGTGTTTACTTAGTTGCTTCAAGCGTTGAATATTTCCATCGACCAATGCCTGTTTCTTTTTGTGACTCCAGCACTTGAGCTGCCTTTCTCGTGTCACAGCCCGAATTTCTGAGTCGAAAGCCTCAGAATAAACGAGATGCACAGGTCGATGCTTGAACGTGTATGCGGCACCCCGACCATCATCGTGGGCTTTCACGCGGCTATCGAGATCTTGTGCCGAACCTACATAGAAGCTGTCGTCGGCACAGCGAGGGATATAGACGTAGTATAATCGCCGCACCATTCGCCTCGCTTAATGGCTCAGTGTGGCCTGCCGAGCAAAGCGAACAGCTGTTCTTCTGGCGAGTCGGTGGCCTGCCCGCCCTGAGACCAGCCGAAGGGCCATGAGTCTTCGAGAGCCTCAGACCAGGGCGAGCGAAGCGAGTCGAATGGTGGAGGCGGGGGGAATCGAACCCCCGTCCGAAGGTCTTCCGCCAAAAGCGACTACATGCTTAGCCGCTGTTTTACTCTCGCCCTTCAAACCCCCAACGGCAGGGTTTTGAAGGGCCAGCCGGTTTGAATCTCGGCCTCATCGCCTCCGGCAGGAGAATCGGCCCATCCCACTAATCGACGCCTTATCCAACCCCGTGGGAGAAAGCCGGTAAGACGCTAGCTGCGACTAGGCAGCCAGTTGGTATTCGAAATTGTCTGCAGTTAAGTTTGCAGCCTGTTTGTTTAACGGGATAACAGGACCCCGGCATGCCGCTCTGACTTCCAACCCCCGTCGAACCCTGATCGCCCCCATTCTTCAAACGTTCAAAAAGTTCAAACCGTTCTAATCGTTCAAATCGTTGAACGTATCGAACGGCTCAAACGACTTGAACACAGACGAGCACACACGTTAAACTAACTGCGTGATTTCAAAGACCTTTCGACTTCGCGTTGGGCCGCTCTGCGCTTCAACGTCTCGCGCTTGTCGTAAAGCTTCTTACCGCGCGCGAGGCCCAGCTCGACTTTAGCTACGCCACCCTTAAAGTATAGCCTCAGGGGGATCAGGGTCAACCCTCGCTCCTTGGTCTTGCCGCTGAGGCGTTCGATCTCCTTTTTGCGGAGCAGAAGCTTTCGGCTCCGCGTCGGTTCGTGGTTGAACTGATTAGCCGCCGGATACGGGCTGATGTGGGTGTTTAAAAGATAGGCCTCACCCTTTTGAATGCGGTCGTAGCTGTCTTTGAGGTTGGCTTTTCCCTCGCGGAGCGACTTGACCTCGCTGCCTCGGAGTACCATCCCCGCCTCGTAGGTCTCCTCGATGAAATAGTCATGCCGGGCCCGCCGGTTGACACACACGTTCTTCTCGCCGCTCTTGACCATTGTCGTGTTCTTTCACTCCGGCCGGCTTCTGAGCACGGTGTTGTCGATGAGGCGGGCCTTCCCGATCCATACTGCCAGCGCCAGAACCGCGCTCCCGTCGATGCGCTCCACCTCTTCCAAGCTCTCCGGATCGCATACCCGTACGTACTGAAGGCTGGCCAACGGTTCCTTCTCTATCTCAGAGCGGACGACCTCGACAATCCGCCGGCTTTCTCTTTCCCCTTCCAAGACCAAAGACTCGGCCTTCTTAAGCGAGCGGGACAGGCTCAGCGCCGCCCGACGCTCCTCTTGATTCAGATAGGCGTTGCGCGAGCTCATCGCCAGACCGTCTTTTTCCCTCACGGTCGGGTGGCCGATAACCTCGATCGCAAAGTTCAAATCCTCGACCATGCGGCGCACGATCCGGAGCTGCTGGTAGTCCTTAGCGCCCAAAATAACCACATGCGGCCTAACGACGTTGAACAGCTTCACGAGGACCGTGGTCACGCCGCGGAAATGGCCGGGGCGGAAAGCCCCGCAGAGAAAATCGCCAAGCTTTTTCACCTCCACGTAGGTCCGATAGCCTTCGGGATACATGTCAGAGGTCGCCGGATAAAACAAAACATCCGTTCCCTCCTGATCGAGGAGCTTGCGGTCGCGTTCAAAATCCCGCGGGTAAGCGGCAAAATCTTCCTTAGGGCCAAACTGGGTGGGGTTTACAAAGAT
>JACPFH010000667.1 GCA_016183075.1 Deltaproteobacteria bacterium
GCCCTGACCAAACGCCCCGTGAGCCGAGACGTGGCGATGACCGGGGAGATCACGCTTAGGGGCAGAATCCTTCCGATCGGGGGTTTGAAGGAGAAATGCCTCGGCGCCTTCCGGGCGGGGATACAGACCATTGTCGTTCCGGAAAAAAACCAGAAAGACCTCGATGAAATTCCTAAACCGCTGCGTCGCAAGATCAAGATCGCCTTGGCAAGTAACATGGCCGAAGTTCTGAAGGTCGCGCTCCTGGATAAGAGCGTCCCCAAGCGCTCCTCCCAATCCCTGGTAGCGTCCGGAAAACCCAAACCCGCGAAAGGGAAACGGTGGAAGCCCAAGGAAAAGCCCCGGGAGAGGGCGCGCAGGGAAAGACCGATTCTACTCAAGGCCTGATGCGTTTACGTGAGTTAGGGGAGTTCGGCCTGATCGAGAGAATTCGCAAGGCCACCCCGAGCGGGCCAGGGGTCCGGTTAGGCATCGGTGATGACGCGGCTTGGGTCGAGTGCAAGAAAGGCTCGCTGCTGGTTACCTCGGATCTGCTGTTAGAGGGCGTTCACTTCAATCTCAAGTGGACCTCGTTTTACAGCTTGGGTTACAAGGCGCTCGCCGTCAACTTGAGCGATCTGGCGGCGATGGGAGGGAATCCGGCCTACCTGACTCTTTCCCTAGGGATCCCTGTTGACTTTAAGGCCGAGGATGTAGAACAATTCTATCGCGGCATGCGCGCGCTCGCCTCTCGGAGCGGAGTTGTGTTAATCGGCGGCGACACGAGCGCGGCCCTACGCTTCTTCATCAGTGCAACCCTGGTGGGTTTCGCGCCGTACGGGGCGATCACGAGAAGCGGCGCAAGAATCGGCGACCACCTTTATGTCACAGGCACGCTGGGAGACTCGACACTAGGACTTCACCTTCTGAAGCGAAGAGAGCGCAGGGCCGGTCGCCATGGATTTTCCTATCTTCTTTCCCGCCACCATTTTCCGACTGCCCGTCTTACCGCGGGAGCCCTTCTCGCCCGAGAAAAATTAGCCAAGGCCATGATCGACGTCAGCGATGGGCTGCTTCAGGACCTGAGCCACATTTGCACGGCCAGCGGCGTGGGTGCCATCGTCTACCAAGACGCCCTGCCGCTCTCTGCGGCGTACCGAAACTGGGCCGGCCGCAAGGGGCCCCTGTATGCGCTCACGGGCGGTGAAGACTATGAACTGCTATTCTGCGTGCGGCGCCGGGATCGCCAACGCCTGGAGCGGTTCAAGAAACGGCTCGGCGTCCGCATCACCCGAATAGGAGAGTGCCGACCGATCGAGGAAGGCATCCGAGTTCTCAACTCTGCGGGAGAGCCCGTTGCCGTGCCCGTCGCGGGCCACGATCACTTCAAAGGCAAAAACTGATTAGCCGCCGGATCAAGCCGGAGAAGAAGCGACATGGACGCCGAAGCGCTGGTAGAGCTGTTAGAAAGAGTACGGCAGCGCAAGCTGGCCGTGAAGCAAGCCGCCGACCGGCTGCGTCACCTGCCTTTCGAAGACCTCGGTTTTGCCAAGGTGGATCATCACCGGGAGCTCAGGCAAGGATTTCCCGAGGTGATCATGGGTGAAGGGAAGAGCGCCGCTCAGATCGCGGCGATCGCTCGGGCGCTCAGGAACCGGCGCGCCAACGTCCTCATTACACGGCTTTCTGCCGAGAAGATGGCCCGTCTCAAACGGCAGGTCAAAGGGCTCCGCTACCATCCCGAAGCCCGGGCTGCGACCTGGACCGCCTCCGCCATACGGGCGCGAGGGAAGGGCCCGATGCTGGTGATCTGCGCGGGGACATCCGATATCCCAGTAGCCGAGGAGGCGGCCTTAACCGGCGAGATGATGGGTAATCGGGTCCAGCGCCTTTTCGACGTTGGCGTGGCAGGGATCCATCGACTGCTGGAGAACCGGGAGCGGCTCTACGCCGCGACGGTGCTCGTGGTCGTCGCCGGGATGGAGGGGGCGCTGCCCAGCGTCGTTGCGGGCATTGTCAACAAGCCGGTCATTGCGGTCCCTACCAGCATCGGGTATGGCGCCAGCTTTGGCGGCATCGCGGCGCTCCTGGGAATGCTCAATTCATGCGCTGCCGGAGTTACCGTAGTCAACATCGATAACGGTTTCGGTGCCGGCTTTGCAGCAAGTCTGATCAATCAATTATAAAATCGGGACTCTCGAGGCAGTTCATGGCCGAACAGAAGAAATATCGGATATTGAGCCGCTCATCGGATTTACTCATCAAGGTCTTTGGCGGAACCCAGGCGGAGTTGTTTGCGAACTCTGCCTTCGCGCTCTTTGATCTGATCACGGACATCGGCAAGGTCGAGGACCGTGAGCGAATGCTCCTAGAGGTCGAGGGCGTCAACCGGGACGATCTCATGGTCAATTGGATGCGGGAACTGCTTTACCTTTACCAGGGGAGCGGGTATCTTCTGCGGGAATTCCAAGTCCAGGAGGCTAGAGACAACTATGTGCGCGGGGAGGTTTGCGGCGAAAAGTTCGACCCCGACCGTCATGAAATCCAACGGGACATCCGCGCCGTGGCCTATCATCAAAGTCGAATGGACAAAACCGGAGATCAATGGACCGCGCAGGTGATCTTCGAGCTCTAAACCGGACGATGCCCCAAGCGACACAGAGCGAATACGAAGGGACGGCCCTCGTTGCCGATCCGATCCACCGCTATATCCAGTTCACCGTCCCCAGAACAAAAGGGGAGATCACCGAAAAAGACATTATCGACTCCCCCTGGGTCCAGAGACTGCGCTACATCTACCAGCTCCAGAGCGCCCGCTGGGTTTACCCGTCAGCGGAGCATAGCCGCTTCCAGCACTCCCTCGGCGCCATGCATCTCGCCGGGGAATTTGCCCGGCACCTCTATCCATCGCTTTCCAGAGTGTTGGGGGACGATTGTCCCTCGGCCCCGTTCATCGAGGAGACCATGAGGATCACGGGGCTGTTACATGATCTGGGCCACGGTCCTTTCGGCCACTTTTTCGATGACAACTTTCTGTGCACGTACAATCTCACGCATGAGGATTTAGGCCAGTTCATCATTCGCGAGAGACTAGGCGAACTCATCCGACAAATCCGCCGCAGCCCAAGCGGCCCGTTTGCCCCCGGAGAAGAGATGAATCCGGACGATATCGCCTTCCCCATCAAAAAGGACGCTGCCGAGGACTTAAGCAGGCCGCGCTGGCTCAAATTCCTCCAGCCTTTGACCAGCGGGATTTTCACCTTCGATAATCTCGACTACGTCTCAAGGGACTCCTACATGTGCGGCGTGGCGGTCGGTCCCATCGACCGGGAGCGCCTCATCCACTACACCTTTTTCTCCCCCCAAGGGCTTACTCTGCATAAAGCCGGCAATGCGGCCCTGACCATGTTCCTTAACGCGCGGCTTTATCTCTATACCAACGTCTACTATCACCGAACCACGCGCGCCATCGATCTCCACCTGCGGGAGATCTTTCCCGAGACGATGCGGCTCGTCTTCGCCGGCAATCCGCTTGATCATATGGCGGAGTATCTGCGGCTCACGGACTGGTCGCTCCTTGAGGAGGTCTCGAGCTGGCGCCACCGCGGTGAAAACCACGCGTTGGCCCAAGAATGGGGAAGAATCTTGGACCGGGACATCAAGTGGAAAATGGCCTACGACCGGACCCTGTCGTTAAACGAGCTTCGCTTCGGCATGGCCCTGATCCAGGACACGGACTGGGAACGGCGCATCCGCTCGGCTCTCCCCCCTTCCGCTGAGAACCTGGTTTTCCGGGTCGACATGGCGACCCAGGACCCGCGGCCGGAAAGCCCGTTTGCCATGGGCAAGAAACAGATCTATCTCTATGACCCATCCACCGGGTCCATCACCAAGGAATCGCTCGCCGAGCTTTTCGAGTTCATCCCGTCCAAGGTGGTCCAGTTCCGGGTGTTTGCCTTGGATCACGAAAACGACCAGATGCTCGCGCGCGTGGCCGAAGAGACGCTGAAGGGAGGGTCCTCCGCGGTCAAAACGAGCGTGTAAAATATGCGCCCTTGGTCAACGAACTTGAAACGGAGCTGGCCCTTCCTGGTTCTATTGCTGTATTCTCTGGCAGCGGCGGAAGAATGGAGCCGCGCCTACGTTAACGGCCTTCCTGACTCCGCTTTTGCGGCAATCGAAAAGACTTCGGCCGGGAAAACCGTGCGCCATTTTCAGGCACCGGGATCCTTACGCGATTGCCAGCTTCCACAAGACCGGCCAGTGCTCGCGATCTACGAGCGTCGCTGAACGAGCACGGTTTATTTGCGGGGAGTCGTGGCGGTTGCCGCGTTCGAGTATGGCGAAGTATCGGTCGGGCGGTAGGCCCGGACGCGGTAGGTGTACGTCCTGTTCGCGCGCGCTGTGCGGTCCGAGAACGTGCTCACGTTCGCGCCGACCTTGGCGATCTGTCTGAACGATTTGCCGTTGGTCGAGCGTGCGATCTCGAATCCGGCCTCGCTGGATGAGTTGTCCGTCCACGAAAGGTTAACGATGTGCCGGTCCGTGGCCACGGCTTGCAGACCGGTTGGAGCGCCAAGCGAAACCTGCAGCGTTGTCGCGGTTGCAGTCCCCGAAAGAACCGGCGGTTCCTCAGCCTTGAACGCCGCCACGCGGAAGGTGTAGGACGTCGCTGGGGCGAGGTTGGTTATCGAAAAACGCGTTGCATTCTCGCCCAGCACGGCGATCCGCACGAACGAGATGCCGTCGGTCGATTGCTCGACAAGGAAGCCGTCTTCGTCTTCTGACGTGTCCGCCCAGCGGAGGTCGATCTGGCTGCTGGAGACCGCTGTCGCGGCCAGATCGGCCGGCGCGCTCGGCGATCCCCATGCGGTACGCGGTCCGAAATGCGGCGGCGCCCGGCCATATTCGTACGCGCCGAGGTCCGGCCCCGCACCCGTGAAGTCCTCGGCGATGTTCGGCAGCGGCGCTCCGCCGTCCACGGCATTGCACGTGGCCCGCAGCGTCATCACTTGCGGCGGGACTGATGCTGGCGAGGGTCCCGGGACGTCGAAGGTTTCGAAGCAGATCTCCTTTGACACGCGAATGCCGTGCGTCTCCAGCCCGGAACCGGCCGCAAACGACGACAAGTCGGGATAGGTGACGCCGCCGTACGAGAACGGATTCGTCGCGGTGCCCCAGTCGAAGCCATCCGTCTCGAGATCGGTCCGCCAGTCCTTCGAATAGTTGCCGAACCCCCAAATCTGCCCGCCTTGAACGGATATCCAGAGATTGTTGCGCGCAATCGCTCCGAACGAGTGTTGATCGTTGCAGCACATCATTTTGTCGCCGGGCCAGGCGCTGCCCCAATTGACGATGGTGTTGTGCAGGAGCACGAACCGATCGGTAGTCCGAAACTTGAACGGCGCTTCCTTGTTGTTGACGATCTGATTCCGGATGATGTACCAGGGCCCGCCGTACTGCGGCTGGAAGCTGATACCGTTGTGCACCGCATTGTGAATCCGGTTTCCCCACATGCGGATGTTCGCCAGGCCGAAGTCGGCCTCGATGCCATCGTCCGAAGTATCGAAGATGTCGTTGCCGAAGATGTCGACATTGCTCAGCGGATACGAGATGCCATCGGCGACGTTGGTGATGCTGTTGTGGGCGACAGTGTGGCCCCCCGTCCTATTCAGCTCGATACCTTCGCCACCAAAGCTTTCCGACGAAGCCGGAGTGTCGCCGACGATCGTGTTGTCGGCGATGTACCAATCCTTGCCGCCCTCGTAGAGATAAATCGAGTAGTGATTGTTGAAGAAGTTCGACCGCGTGACCACGACGTTCTCGGGCGCATCAATCGAGAGGACCCCGTGCGCCTGATCGTGGACCGTGATCCCTTCGAGCCAGATGTGGCTGGCGGCGATGTCGAGGCCGTCCATCGAGACCTCACCGTCACCCGCGGCCTTCCAGACGATGTAGTCGGCTGCCGTTCCGGGCTTGCCGAACCGAATCCTGCCGCCGTAGCTACCGACGTGGAAGAGAAAGATGTCTCCGGGCCGGCCGACTGCCTGCGCGGCCTCTACTCCCCGGAACGGATTCCCGGCCGAGCCGTCGCCGCCGCCAGCGCCGGGCACCACATGGAACGTGCGCCCGCCGATGGGAAGCGCCGGCAATGGCCGCGTGGACACCGTCACGATTCTTGTTTCGGCCCCGCCGTCTGGATCGCTCAGCGAAATCCTCACGTCGTAGTCTGTGCCGGGCGTGAGAAAGAAGATGCTTCCGGCGAGCATGTTGGCGCCGTTATAGTCGATACGCACAAGCGGCAGTGCCGGTTTCCACACGGCGGAACCCTGCGGGCGGAACTCGACAGCGGCGCCCGCGTCGTGATTGGCGTCGCCGACAAGATCCCATTCCACGCCGATGGAATAGATCGTCGAATAGGAACGAAGATCGCCGGGCGCAACCGTAAGGGTCTGAGCCTCGGCGATCGTCGCAGCGACCGCTGTGCTCAGGACAAGAAGCGTTGCGATGCCGATGAACGCTTTTGGAGACTCTAAAAAGAAGTTTTTCAGCAGCGTTTTAGGCAAAAAGCCCGCTCCCGGCTCGTGAAGTTCTCGATGAGAATGTCTTTCAGAGCGCCCCTCTCGCACGGACTTTGTTCCTCCGGACGGGGTCCTTTATGTATTAGGAGGCGTTGAGGAGATACCTGTTTCTTTGAGGGTATCCCTCAGGGGATCGATCGGCGTACCTGAGCGCTTATTTTAGTCCAGGGGTGAGCATCGGTAAAAGAATAAGGACGGCGTCTCTTTCTTCCAAACACGTGCCTAACGTGGTACTTATTGTGGCGTCGGGTGCGGTTGCAGCGAAGTCTGGACCACAATAGCAATTCACGGGAGAAACTGTGCAGCAAGATAAGGGGGCGCTTGTTAAGATTCCGATCCTGGACCTGAAGGGACAGTATCGCGGCATCCAGGACGAGATCCGAAGCGCGATCGATGAGATCTTGGAATCGCAGCAGTTTATCCTGGGTCCGGTGGTGGAAAAGTTTGAAGCAGAGGTGGCCGCCTATCTCCGCAGCGGCGCGGCCATCGGCGTGGCCTCCGGCAGCGACGCCTTGCTGCTCTCGCTGATGGCGCTCGGCATCGGCCCGGGGGATGCCGTTCTGGTGCCACCGTTCACGTTTTTCGCTTCCGTCTCGTGCATCACGCGGCTCGGCGCCACACCCATCTTCATCGATATCGACCCCGAGACTTTTCTCCTCGACCCCGGAGCCGTAGAAGCCTTTGTGGAAGGGCGGGCCCGACCGGCCGCCGACGGCCGTGGCCTCGTGGACCCGAAGAGCCAGTGCCGGATCAAAGCCCTCCTGCCTGTCCACCTGTTCGGGCAGTGTTGCCCCATGACCGTTTTGCTGGCGCAGGCGCGCAAACATAATCTCGCCATCGTGGAAGACGTGGCCCAGGCCTTCGGCGCCCGAGAGGAGATTGCACCAGGCCCCTTCAAAGCCGCCGGCACCCTCGGTGAGTTCGGCTGCTTCTCCTTCTTTCCGACCAAAAACCTCGGCGGGCTGGGAGACGGCGGCATGGTGGTCACCGGCCGAAGCGACCTCGCTGAGGCGGTGAGACGGCTTCGCGTCCACGGCGCCAACCACAAGTACCATCACCTCGAAGTCGGCCTTAACTCGCGGTTGGACGCGCTCCAGGCGGCGGTCCTTCGTGTCAAGCTGCGCTACGTCGATCAATGGTGCGAGGAGAGGATCGAGCGGGCGCGGCGCTACCGCGCGCTTTTTCTTGCAACGGGGCTTGTCGGCAAGCAGATCTTGAGTCTGCCAAACCCAAGCGACGGCCGCTCCCATGTGTTCAACCAGTACGTGCTCCGCGCAAGCCGCCGCGACGAGCTGCGCGCATACTTAGGCGAGCAGGGGATCATGACGGCCGTCTACTACCCGGTGCCGTTGCACCTGCAGCCCTGCTTTGCTTTTCTCGGCTACCGCCAAGGTGAGTTCCCGCATGCCGAGCGGGCTGCAGACGAAGTGCTTGCCTTGCCCATGTTCCCGGAACTCACCCAGGAAGAGCAAGAGATCGTGGTCAAGCGTATCAAAGCCTTCTACCGCCGATAGCGCTGCTTTACGCGGCGGTCTGGCTATGCTACAAATCGAAGAAAATTTTCCGCCGCCCGCGATATTATGAAAGAGGTCATTGCCAAGGCTTTCGAAGAAAGCATCCAGGCCAAAAAATCGTTCCTGAAAGATAACGTGGACACCCTGGTCAAGGCGATCGAAGTGATCACCGAGGCCTTCCTGCGCGGCAACAAGCTGCTTCTCTTCGGCAACGGCGGCAGTGCCGCAGACGCCCAGCACATTGCGGCCGAGTTCGTCAACCGGTTCCGCATCGAGCGGCCCCCGCTTCCGGCCCTGGCCTTGACCACCGATACCTCGGCCCTCACAAGCATCGCCAACGATTACGACTACAAGGATGTTTTCGCCAAGCAGGTAAAGGCGCTGGGCAAAGAGGGAGACGTGGCGCTCGCCATCTCCACCAGCGGCAATGCCGCCAACGTGCTCACGGCGGTCGAC
>JACPFH010000668.1 GCA_016183075.1 Deltaproteobacteria bacterium
TCCTCCGGCCCCGCAGCAAAAGCCCCTCTCCCGGTTGAGCCGCATCTCCACGAGCGGCGCCTTGGAGACCGCCGAAATGACCTTTCGCGGCTCCTCATAGGTGTCGTTGTAGCGCCCTAGATAGCAGGGATCGTGGAAGGTAACTTTCGCGTCTAAACGGCCGGCCGGTTTGTATCTTCCCTGGGCGATGAGATCGGACAGAAGCTGGCTGTGATGATAGACTTCGAAAGACGCGCCGAGCTGAGGATAGTCGTTCTTGAAGGTGTTAAAGCAATGGGGGCAGGTCGTGACAATTTTTTCGACCTTGTGAGACCGAAGCACCTCGATATTTTTCCGCGCTAATTTCTCGAACAGGTACTCGTTTCCGATGCGCCGTGCGGGGTCGCCGGTGCAGCGCTCCTCCTGCCCCAGAATGGCGAAATCCACCCCGGCCTGCGTGAGAATCCGGCTGAGGGCGCGGGCGACATTGTGATTGCGAGGGTTTAAGGCGGTGGAGCAACCGACCCAGTAGAGGTATTCTGCTCGCTCGCCCTGGGCGAGAATCTTCACGTTTGTTCCCTGGGTCCAGTCGACTCGCGAGACCACCGTGCCGGGATAAGGGTGCCCCCGCGCTTCCAGGCTGCGAAGGGCTCGCTGCATCGTCTCAGGAAATTTACTTTCCTCCATGACCAGCGAGCGGCGCATGTCGATGATTTTGGGCACATGCTCGATAAAGACGGGACACTCCTGCATGCAGGCCATGCACGTTGTGCAAGACCAGAGGGTCTCTTCCTGTATCACCGTGCCGATGAGATGCGAATCGTTGCCGGCCGCGGCCGTCCCGGAGGCGGGGGCGCTGGCCCCATAGGCCCTTAAGTGCTCACGCAGGTCCAGGATGAGCGCCTTTGGGGAAAGCGGTTTGCCTGAGGCAAACGCGGGACAGGCCTCCTGGCAGCGGCCGCATTCCGTGCAGGCGTCGAGATCCAATAAGCCCTTCCAGGTGAACTGGTCGATGGTTTTTACCCCAAAGGATTCCGCCGACCCCATGTCGATCGGCTTTAGCATGGCCGCTTTCGGCTCAAGGGAGCGAAAATAGATGTTCAATGGGGCGGTCAAAATATGCAGGAGCTTTGAATACGGCAACCAGGCGATCAAGCCAAAGACCAGCAACAGATGAAACCACCAGAGAAAGGCATGCAGAGTAAGAGACAGGTCCGTAGGGACAATTCGGGTCAACAGCTTTCCCACGACCAGTCCGACCGGCGACCAGGCTCCCCACGGATCCTGCGTGGCGATGATCCGGAGGCCCTCGACCATAAACCCGGTCAGGAGAACCGTCAGGAGGCCGCCCAGAATGACCGCATCCTGCCATGTGCTGTCTAGCCTCTTGGGTCCGAGAAGATATCGCTGGAAGAACGCGATCAGAACTCCCAAGATGCAGAGCAGACCGAAAACATCGAGGGCCAGGGATTGGAAAAAAAGATAGAAATTTCCCTGCATGATGGGCAGGCCGAGATCCTCGTGAATCATGACCACGACGGTGCCCAGGAACAGAATGACGAAGCCGAAAAATATCAGCGCGTGAAAGAGGCCGGCATAGCGATTCCTGAGGAGCCGCGCCTGGCCGAAAGCATAGATCAACAAGCCCTGGAGTCGCTCATAGACAGGAACAGAGCGGTTTTCCGGCCCGCCCAACCGCCACAGTCGATAATGGCGGTACATGCCATAGGCGAAGACCAGCAAGGCGGGGATCAACAGAACATACATCAACCAGACGGCGGTGATGTTCCAATAGATCTCTCGTGTGGGCGTCATGATCAAAGAATTACGCTAGCGCCTTTGGGATAGCCAGGCCTGGCATTTGCGCGGAAATCTATTTTACCGGGAGAGCCTTCCCTCTTTAAGCCGGGATTCCAACACCTGGCCGATCTTGATCCGGGAGATCTGTTGCGTGTCCTCCAGATGCTGGAGCACCATGGCATCGCGAACGTATTTTTGCACGGGCATTTCCCGCATGACTCCGCTGCCGCCAAAAACTTCCATGGCGGTCAGGGAAATTTTGAGCGCGGCTTCCGTGCAAAAGCTCTTGGTCGCCAGCAGCAGGGCATGGTCATCCTGCCCCATGTCTGCGGTCGAGGCCATGCGCCACAGCAGGCTCCTCCCGGCCTGGAGGGTTTGGTACATCTCGGCGAGCATCATGGCCACGGCTTGATGTTGGATGATCGGCCGGCCGCCTTGAATTCTTTCGTTCGCGTACTTTATCGCCGCGTCGAGAGCGGCGCGGGCCAAACCCATAGACTGAGCGCACAGCTCGATCCTGCCGGCAGGCCCTTCGGGGCCGGCCGGTCCTTCTTTTCCTCCCAGCAGGTTTTCCACCGGCACCTTTGCATTGTCAAAGTCGAGCTCTCCCTGGACATCAAAGCGGTAGCCTACTTTGTCCTGGATGGAAGCTATCCTGAAACCCGGGGTGTCTTTGGGGACGAGGAAGGCGCTGCAGCCTTTGGATGGAGGCAGGGTCTTATCCGTGCGAGCCGTTACCGTCACCAACTTGGCCACAGGAGCCATGGAAATAAAATGCTTGCGGCCGTTGAGCGCGTAATAGTTTCCCTCGCGCTTGGCCGTGAGCATGATTCCGGCTTCGGGGACATCGTAAGGAAGATGGGTATCTGAGCCCGCATTCGGCTCGGTTCGCGCACCTGAAAGTAGGTATGTGTCATCGTCTCGGAAGGCGGAGAGGAACCGGTCCTTTTGCTCCTTGGTCCCCTGGTGTGCGATTCGGTGCGCGCCTCTCCAGGATTGAGTGATAATCTTAGAGCAGGAAATGTCACAGTAAGCCAGCTCGTCGATGATCACAACCCAGGTGCGAAAGTCAAAGCCCGGCCCGCCATACTCTTTCGGCAAGCCTACCGTGCGCAGCCCCAGCTTCGACGCTTTCTTGAGCATGTCCCAGGGAAAGTCCTGCAGGAGGTTCTGCGAGCGGTCCAGCTTCTCGGCGATCGGCCGGATCTCCCGCTCGGCGAAATCCCTGGCCATCTTCTGTAGGGCTTTCTGCTCATCCGTCAAATCGAAATCAATCATGCATGCTCCCTAGAGTTGTCCTAGCACGAAGTTAGCCAGCCATTTCGCAATTGCCATGCCAGAGCTCACAGTTACTAAGATGGAGCGGTCTTGCCAGGTCAGCCTTCGAGCCCTGTAGGGTTTGTAGAGCAGAGCGCGGAAGATCTCCTGCCGCCATTAGGAGAAAGGCGGATCGCATTCTTGAAAATAAGAAAAGTCTGCTTGCTAATTCTTATTTTTAGGTCTTTGCTTTTGTCGCCCTTGCATTGTTCGCAGGCCTCGGCTAAACAGCCGGCTGGTACGGAAATTGCTCCCCTGCAGTATGCTTTTTACTTGTTTTGCGTCCTCTTTCAGGACCTTCATTGCACTACCCGGAGCCTCTCTGAGGCTAATTGCCGGGGCAAAGGAACGAGAACCGCAATAAGAGGGCAGCTATGGCTTACGCCGGGTTGCGCGAGTATATCGAGACTTTGGAACGACACCGCAAGCTGCACCGCATAGCAGCCGAGGTCGACAAGGACTGGGAGATCGCTGCGGTGTGTCGACGGGTGTTTCAGAAAATAGCTCCGGAGCGCCGCCCTGTGCTTCTTTTCGAGCGCGTCAAAGGATTCGATATCCCGGTATTGGTCGGGTCTTTGGGGGCCTCATCGGAAGTCTACGCAATCGCCCTGGAAGATCGAGTTGAGCGTATCCATGAGCGGTGGGAAGAGGCGCAGAAGCGCCCCATCAAGCCCACGCGGGTGCCCACAGGTCCCTGCAAGGAGAAAATTTTCCGGGGCGATGCCGCTGATCTATCTCGCTTGCCCACGCCTGTCTGGACGGTCGGAGAGGATCCCGGACCTTATATTACGGCTCCGTGCGTTGTTTCCCGAGACCCTGAGACTCTAGCCTACAACGTGGGGACTTACCGGCTGCAGGTCAAGGGTTCGAGGAAGTTGGGCATTTGGGCTGCCGAGGGGCAGCATATCTCGCATCACCGCCGCAAGTACGAAGCCCTGCATCAGAAGACGCCCGTGGCTGTTGTCCTGGGTCCCGACCCGACAATCGAGATGGTCGCCGTCACTAAATTCAGCCTTGAGACAGAGGAATACGATATCGCGGGCGGGCTGCGCGGCGAGCCTGTGCCGCTGGTCGCGTGTGAAACGGTTCCGCTCGAAGTTCCGGCGACGGCCGAGATCGTCATCGAAGGAGAGATCCCGCCGGGATACAGGGAGCCCGAAGGTCCGTTTGGGGAGTACACCGGCTACATGGGCGCCGCGGGAAACATGCCCGTGATCGAGGTCACCTGCATCACGCATCGAGATCGCCCCGTGTACCGCGCTTTCTTCAGCCAGATGCCCCCGAGCGAGAGCAGTTGCATCAAACGGACGGGCCGCGAGCAATCGCTTCTCAAGCATCTCAAAGAGGACCTCGGGCTTCCGGTGCGCGATCTGCACCTTCCCGAAAGCGCCGGGGCAGCCGGCATGATGCTGATCTCGATAAAAAGGTCTGACCCGTCGGACGTCAAGCGGGTGGTCTCGGGGGCTTTGCGCTACGCGGCGGGGTTCGGCAAGTTCATCGCCGTATTCGACGAGGACATCGAAATCCGGGACCACGCGCAAGTCGAGTGGGCGATGAGTTTTCATGTTCAGCCGCAACGAGACGTTACCATCATCGGGGAGTGCCAGGCCGTGGCCTTGGATCCGTCCCAAGCGCCGCCTGAAGTGCCTCAAGAAGACCCGTCGAGGGAAGTCAGCTCCAAAGTTATCATCGACGCCACTCGCAAGCACGGGTTCCCGGCCCTTTCGCTGCCTCCGGCGGAGCATTTGCGGCGCGTGGATGCCCAGTGGGCCAAGTACGGGTTGGAGTAAGAGACGGAGATCGGAGTGAATGCGTAGAGGAGGCATCATGTACAGGGCTTGTATCGACATCGGCGGGACATTCACGGACTGCTTGATCCTGGACACCCACGGCAGCCTCCGCGCGTTCAAGGTCCCCACGACTCCTCAAGATCCCTCTCGGGGCATGCTGAACGCGCTTGAATTCGCGGCCAGGGGTTACAAAAAGAACGCTCGAGAATTTCTCGAACAGTTGGATCTTATCGTCCATGGCAGCACGCTGGCGACCAACGCCTTGCTCACCGGGAAGGG
Source organism: Deltaproteobacteria bacterium (assembly GCA_016183075.1). Classification (GTDB taxonomy): domain Bacteria; phylum Desulfobacterota; class Binatia; order UBA9968; family UBA9968; genus 2-12-FULL-57-22. The sequence continues at coordinate 5,166 of JACPFH010000668.1, forward strand.
AGCCAAGGTCGGCTTGCTTACCAGCAAGGGCTTTCGCGATGTGCTCGAGATCCGCCGCGGCTATCGCAACGTTCGAACCTCGATGTTCAATCTGTTCATTCCGCCCTACAAGCCCCTGGTTCCCCGGCGTTATCGCTTCGGCATCGAGGAGCGGACACTTTACACGGGCGAGATTGTCACTCCCTTGAATGACGCCGAGGTCCGCGCGGCGATAGAGAAGATCAAAAAAGCCGGCCTCGAAGCCGTCGCCGTTTGCTTTCTCCACTCGTATGCTAACAAGACTAACGAGGACAGGGCCGCCGCCATCTGTAGAGAGATGGCCAACGACCTCTATGTCACCACTTCCTACAACATACTCCCGATCTGGAGAGAATATGAGCGCTTCAGCACGACAGTCGTCAGCGCCTCCATCGGTCCCATCGCGGATCGCTATCTGAATCGCCTGGAAGGCGCCCTCAAGGAGAAGGGTTTCGCGGGATCGCTGCTGATGGTCCAGGCCAACGGGCTGGTGGAGACGCCGCAAGAGTCGATTCGCCGGGCGGTCTATCTCATCGGGTCGGGCCCCGCGGCCGCTCCCTCCGCGGCGACCTACTGCGGTCGAACGGCCGGGAAGGATGATTTGATCTCCATTGATATGGGGGGGACGAGCCTGGACGTGAGCCTGATTCGCGACGGCGCGATTCCCATGAGCACGGAGAGCTGGGTGGGGGACGAGCGGGTGGCGATCAAGATGGTGGACGTTCACAGCGCCGGCGCCGGCGGCGGGAGCATCGCCTGGGTGGATTCCTTAGGGCTGCTGCGCGTGGGACCCCAGAGCGCCGGGGCGGAGCCGGGGCCCGCCTGTTACGGCAAAGGAGGAGAAGATCCCACCGTGACGGATGCGGATCTCCTGCTTGGCTATATTCCGCCGGACTATTTTTTGGGCGGGGAGATCTCGCTCGATGTGGAGAAAGCCCGCAAGGCCGTCAAGAAGGTGGCGGACCGTCTGGGATTGGACACGCTGCGGGCCGCCCAGGCCATCCACGCGACGGTCAATTCGTTTATGGCCGACAGCATCACCGAGATCTCGACGAAGCGGGGTTACGACGTGCGGGATTTTTCTCTCATCGCGGGCGGAGGCGCCGGACCGGTCCACGGTCCCGCGCTTGCCGAGCGCCTGGGCATTACCACGGTTATCATTCCTCGATTTGCCGCGCTCTATAGCGCGTTCGGCATGTTTGCCATGGATATCGGCCGGGATTACGCGCGATCGTACAACTGCCGGGTCGATCGCGTGGACCTCGACGCGGTGAACCGGCTGTACAGGGAGATGGAGGCCGAGGGGCTGGCCTCGATGAAGGCACTCAAGGCGGGTAAAGCTGAAGTGAAGCTCGCGCGCACGGCGGAGATGCGCTACGTGGGACAGTTCCACGAGGTCGAGGTCCCCATGGCTTCGGGGAACTTGACCGGGCGCCATGTCAAGGAGGCGGTGGCGAATTTCCACAAGCGCCACCACGAGCTGTATACGTTTTCCATGAATCAAGGCGACCGCACGCAAGGCTCCCTTCCATCTCGAGACGATTGCCGCGGGGGCACGCAAGCCGGATGGGTCGCTCAAACGCAGGAGAAGCTGCGTTTTCAACGGAAAGTCTCACTCCACTCCGGTATACGACGGGGAAAAAATCCGGGCCGGCAACCTGATCCAAGGCCCGGCGATCATCGAGGAGCAGACCACCACGGTGGTGGTCCCGCCGTCGTTCCAGTGCTCCGTGGATCGATTCAAGAGCTACATCCTGAAGAAGCGCAAGTGAGGCGGCGGTCTTTTTGGCGGTTTCATGAGGGAGGAGGACTCGTATGAGCCGAACGAAGGTTGATCCGATCACGATATCGACGGTCTGGCATTCTCTGATCAGCTCGTGCCGGGAAATGCGCTACAACATCGAGCGCACCTGCCAGAGCTACCTGATCTCCCAGCTCCATGACATCTCCGTGGGCATTTGGGACGCCCAGGGAGAGACCGTCGCCGTGCCCATCGGCTTGCCTTCCCAGTACCTGGGCGGGAAGTTCTCGGTCCAGTATATTCTGAAAAAGTTTCACAACCGAATCTATCCCGGAGATGTCTTTCTCAACAACGACCCTTATAAAGGTTATTGCAATCACCTGCCCGACTGGGGGTTTTTCCGTCCGATTTTTTATAAGGGCCGCCTGCTCTTTGTCACCCTGGCCCGGGGGCACAT